>NZ_JBXBAV010000074.1:0-26309 GCF_056783245.1 Flavobacterium sp. TC780
TCCACGTATTGCTAAGGTTAATACATGCTCCTGTTGTTAGGGAGGCAGCACCTCTCCAAAAACTATTAAAGTTGTTGGATTATCAGGAACTGGTACTACAGCTCTGTCTCAAATATGGTTGCTGGATTACAAGCAGCAATAAATAGATACAATAATTTAGGATTGACTATTAAGTTTACACTAACCTTTAGTTCAAGTACCGCAGGTGCAAACATTGTTGTAAGAAGACAAGTTGGATCTGCTGGAGGAGTAGCTGGTTTCCCATCAGGAGGACAACCGTATAATTCAGTAACATTATATTCTGGATTAGATAACTATTTCAGTAGGTGTAAATGCACACGTAGCTGCACACGAAATAGGTCATTGTATCGGTTTACGTCATACAGACTGGTTTAGCCGTCAAAGTTGTGGACAAAATTCAAACGAAGGAACAGCTGGTGTAGGAGCAATTCATATCCCAGGAACACCTACAGGGTATGATGCAACTTCATACATGAGAGCTTGTTTCAGTTCAAGTGAAACGGGAGCTTTCAATACTAACGATGTTACAGCTCTTAATTATTTATATTAGAAATTAAATTAGGGTTCTCTTTACAAAACATAAGAGGCTGCTTCTTGATTTATGAGGCAGCCTCTTTTTTGTTGTGTTACATCCTAAATTGACCATCATTTTGGGATTAGTATACAATAAAAGTATTACATCAGTTTCCGCATTGATTCTTTTACCAAATCTCAACTTTTGCACTTGATTCAAAATAACTCGGAAGTGATTTTTTTTAAGTTAGGGAAGTACTTAAATGTAAAAAGCGCCTCAATGAGGTACTTTTTGCGGAGAAAGAGGCTCCGGCCACCTGTATCGTAAGCACCAGTAAACACTGAGTGTTATGTTTTTTCAAAAAAGAAGGCACCAATACAGCACTCTTAAAATTATTTGGTTTATAAACTGCACTAAATTTAGGAAAAAAAATCCACAATGTAGCTGAAAAACTTGTAAAAATTGAATTTGAGTTTATCCTCTTATAAGTTTGGCAGGCTTCATTTTAATGCTTGAACTTAAGATGCGAAGAAAGCAGTTGGCACCAGCAAGCTTATCCGTGTTCGACCGGGCGGAACACAGACAACTTAAGGCTTAGTAATTCTAATCAGCTTACATTGAGCCTTATAAAGCTACTTTTGCACGATATAGCTATATAATAATTATCGCCATTTTTAGTTTCATTTCAATATGGTATATTTTCAAGATCTGTTTTTAAAAGGCTGTTTGGTTATTTAATTGAGCCAAAGCATCATTCTATAGTTTTAACTCTACATTGTTTTAATAATTTTATAGTTCCATCATTCAATAGTTTTATCTCTACATTATCTAATAGTTTTATCACGTCAGCATTTAATAGTTCAACAACTACACTATTTAATAGTTTTATCACAACAGTATTTAATAGTTTTACCACAACAATATTTAATAGTTTTATCACGGAATTATTTATAACTTTACAGCATAATTACTTCACTATAATTATAGTGATCAATTAAAAAGTTATGGCAACACCAAGGGAAAGATTTGTAGAGGCGCTCAAAGTTTTGCATGAACTGCAGAAAAATGAGATTATAGGTATTCACTCAGATGATATTCCAAACCGTAAATACAGGGAGATACTGGTCAAAAACGGATTTATCAAAGAAGTGGCGAAAGGCTGGTATATTGCATCTAATCCTGAAGAGAAAGATGGTGAAACCACTTCGTGGTACAGCTCGTACTGGGATTTTGTTGCGATGTTCCTGGAACGAAGATATGGAGAAAACTGGTGCATATCTTCCAATCAGTCGCTATTAATACACGCTGGAAATCAAGTGGTGCCACCAGCTTCTGGTTCGTTCGCCACAGGGAAATAATTCCCAAACATCCTTTCCTCACAATACTTCGCTATTCAATCTTCGCGGGGATCTGCCTCTGGCTGGATACATGACTACGCAAAAGAATGGAATACGGATGTACAATCTGCAGGAAGCATTAATATATTGTACAGCCAGCATTTATATCCATAATGACATTGATGTTCGCACAGTTTTATCACTTATAAGGGATGCCTCAGAACTTCTGCCAATTCTACTTGAGAATGGGCATACAACTCTAGCGGGAAGGCTTGCAGGCGCCTTTAGAAATATAGGCAGAGAAAAGATAGCAGATCAGATTATAGATACTTTCAAACAGGCAGACTATGACATTCGTGAAGAAGATCCCTTTAATAATAAAATAGATTTACGACTCTCTGCACGTGAAAGGTCACCATATGCTAACCGGATCCGTCTGATGTGGGCTCAGATGCGCAGCGTCATTATTAAAAATTTTCCGCCTGCTCCTGGAATCCCAGAAGATCATGAAGCATTTTTAAAAAATATAGATGATATTTACGTTACTGACGCCTATCATTCGTTGTCTATTGAGAGATACCGCGTCTCACCTGAGCTGATTACCAAGGTAAGTTCAGGGGAATGGGACGCCAAAGAAATGAAGATGACCGCAGGCAGCGTGATGCAATGGCAGCAAGAGGCTACTATCAGGCTTTCCAATCAGTAAAAGAAAGCATCAGATTAATTCTGCAGGGTAAAAATTCAGGTCAGCAGATTGATGTAGATCATGCAAGCTGGTACAGGCAATTATTCGATCCCAGTGTAGCTGCAGGCATTTTAAAACCAGTAGATTTGGCTGGTTACAGAAACCATCAGGTTTACATAGGCAATTCCAAGCATACTCCTTTGAATGTTGATGCCATGAGAGATGCTATGCCCGTTTTATTTGAGCTGCTTGAAGATGAACCTGAAGCATCTGTTAGAAGTGTATTGGGACATTTCGTTTTTGTATTTATACATCCATATATGGATGGAAATGGACGTATGGCCAGATTTATAATGAACGTAATGCTTACTTCAGGCGGATATCCCTGGACTGTCATTCCAGTACAGAAACGTGATGAATATATGAAAGCATTAGAAAGTGCCAGTGTCGGTCAGAATATCGAGCCTTTTGCAGTTTTTTTAGGGCAGCTGGTTAACGAAACGATGCAGGGGAACGCTGTGGCAGAACTTCCTGCATAGATCATGTCAGAGATGGACATTAAAGAAATGAGTTGGCCTATTGGCGCTCGAAGCTTTTCTAAACAGAGTTTTGAATAATAACTCTGTTTAATACTCTTGGTATTAGCCGTTCTTACTTACAATATTTAGTAAAATGGATTATCTCTTCTTCGAAATTGAATTCCTCAAATTCCTGTTTATCGTGTGAAAGGATTATTCGAAAAATAGAAATTCAGTAATAATGGTACTTTTTCAGTATTTAAAGGACTTCCCCAAAGATTTACAAAAAATAAAACGATCAAAATATATCATTTTTATCTATTTAATACCACAAAATTAGAGACCTATTAAATTTTTGATGATATCTTTGATTATCATGAAGGCAATTACTTATCTGTAGAGTAAATTATTCAAAAAACAAGAATTCAACAATAACGGCACTCTCCCAGTATTTAAAAGCCTTCCCAAAGGTTTACAAAAAATAAAACAATCAAAATATATCACTTTTATCCATTTAACACCACAAAATTAGAGACCTAATTAGAGACCTGTTAATCTTTTTGATGTATCTTTGATTATCATGAAAGCAATTACTTATCGTTATAAATTGAAAGCTAAAAGTCAAGTACTTGAGCGTCGGACTAGTCCTGAATTAGTACTCGCTGAGGTTAGCGGTCCTTTGTAAATAAAGTAGACGGAAAAATTAGCTACAAAAAATTTCAATACTCCTTAGAAGTAACAATTTTACCAAAATATTTTGGTGTAATCCGAGAAAAAGAGGTGTTCGAAATTATGTTTATGACCTACAGACGATTAAAACATATGAGAAACGCAATAAACTGTTAAGAATTAGGCTATCCGATTTTGAATCAAATATAATAGCAACTGCATCTCATTTTAAAAATGAAGAACCAAGTCCGGAAGAAGTTAAAAATTATCTTCTTCTAATTAGCGGGCGAGACAAAAGAAAACCAGAAGAAACTTTCGTAATACTAAACTTTCTTAACAACCATATTAATTATCTAGAAAGCCTTGTTGGTAGTACACGTAAAGATGAAGTTAAAGAAACCACTATTAACTCTTTTAGAAATCTTATTCCGATAATAAAACGTTATGAAGAAGTAAAAAAGATTAAACTAACATTTAACAAAGTCAATGAAACTGTATATCGAGAAATTTGGGAAGTATTAAATAATATTAGAACTGGCAAAATTTTAGTAAGTAGTTACAAACTAGAACCAAAAGAAGCACTTGCTGCGAACACCTTAAAAGCATACCAAACATATTTTATACTACTTTGCAAAGCTGCTAAAAAACTAGACATAAAAACCCCATTAGATTTATCAGATAATAATTTAATAAATGCTTCTACAAGAAATAAATCTGCAAAAACTGAAGCATTTCTTAAAGAAGAGGATATCCTAAAAGTAATAGAATACATACCCACATCAAAACATTTGCAACTAGTAAAAAACTATATTCTAATAGCCAGCCAAACAGGTATGCGCCTCCAATCAACGCAGGAAGCAAAAGGTAGAACAATTCAAATATGTAATGAAAATAAAAACATTTTCTACTACATACATACTATCCAAGCTAAAACAGGAACAGAATGCTACACTCCCCTATTTTCCACAGCACTAAAAATTATTCAAAAAAATAATGGCACCTTTCCCGATTTTTCAAACATTAGTCTTGCTAATCTCAATATCAACATCAGAAATATACTTAAATCTGTTGAAGTCGAAAACAGTCACTTGTTCAGTACTCACAACTTAAGAAGTTCTTTTGTTAGCAATTTATCTTTATTAAATGTTCCAGAGATGATTATAAGCTATGTCACCCACCCATCCAAGAGAAGTAATTCTTCAAGCGTCCATATATATGACAGAAGGGATATGCTAGACAAAGCTAAAATGTTTGCTGCAGAAATAATTAGAGCAAATAAAGTAAAACCTTCAAAGTTATATACTTTCAGATAAATAAAGTTTCGAACCTAAAGCGCGTATATCATTATTTTGTTATGCATTTGGATGAGTAAATTAGTTTCTGCCATGATTCTGCCACAAAAATTTTCACTGTTTTTATAAATATTGAAATTTTTACTGTGATTTATCCGCTTAATTTTAGGTTATAATACTTCAATTGATTCAATGCTAAAAGTACGCTTTTTTTTATTACAAAAAATGATTAAATATGTTGAAACCTTATAAATGAGGTGACAGAGAATGGAAGAATAACTTATATTGAGTTTTGTGGTGGAAGGTCTCATTTTTATTGGATTAACTGCTCTATTCTCTCGGTCAGTTTGAGCAAAACTTTTTCCTGTTCATGTTCAGATAGCCCGGAAAGAGCCTCTGACGGTGCATTAACGGCCTGTAAATCGCTTATTCCAATCTGGTTTGAAAATCTGCAAGGACGGACAATTATCGAAAGAAGTATAGTACCATTTTCATTTGCATTATTCAGCAATTCTGGGATCTCTTTTCCTTGAATAAAATCTGAGGCCAGAAAATCTGTGGAAACAATTAAGATTGCAACTTTTGCTCTGTTTAATGCTTTGGTAATTTCATCTTTCCATTTATCTCCAGCCGTTATCTTATTGTCATCCCAAACTTCAAAATCAAATTCTGTCTGATGTTTAAGTACTTTTATATGAGTCTGTACCTTTTCCAGCCATATTTTATCCTTATGACTGTAGCTTATAAAAATGCTGGTTTTTGAGGTTTTATTCATGTTTACTGGAATTGTTTTGTTTTTATCATTTTTTATTAAGGGCAATGAATTTATTAATCGGCTGATATCGTTTGGATCGCCTATCTGTTGAAAAGTTCTTAACGAGTTTCCTTTTATTATTGTAAGTGCCAAATAATTGTGATCCAGCATTGTTCTGTCTAAAATTGGACTGTACGCATATATGCCCTGCAGGTTTTTTAGGTTGACATAAAGTGTACTTAGCCTTGCATTTTTTAATGGAAGCTGGCATATCCATAGGTGTTTCAGATTTACTAATACCGTCAGGGCTTGGGTAATTCGGAGAATAGATTTTTTGACAGATTTATTGAGACTAAACTATTTAATTTAGAAAATTCATCTGGCAAAGTCTTAAGTTTATTACCTGCTAAAAATATTTTTCTCAAGCGCTGCAGCTTTAAAACCTGACGCGGCACAGTTTTAATCTGGTTATTATTTAAATTTAAAGTTTGGAGCTTTCTCAGTTCACAGATCTTAGCAAAGAAATTAGAAATTTTATTATTTGAGATATCTAAAACTTCAAGTTTTTTTAATTCTGAAATTTCCTTGGGGATATCCTTAATTAAGTTACCACTGAGATTCAGTGTTCGAAGATTCTTTAATTTAAATATCTCATGTGGGACATCTTTTAAGTTTGAATTCGATAAATCTAATTTTGAAATATTTAAATTATTTGGTATTTTCTTTACTTCCATAAATCAAATTTAAAAAATTTATCCTAAAAAAACTCATTTATTTCTAAGGCGATTCTGCAGTCCCTTCGATATTGAGTCGGCAGCTATTTAATTTACTTCCAAGACAGAAGGTTTTACAACAAAAAAGCATGAGTATCATTGCTTTTATTTCCATACATTTGCATCTCCCATAGGAGGTATTGGGATTAATAAATCAAGATCAGGATGGGTCGCAGACAAGGTTTGTTTGCAAGTGGATTACAGACTGTTCTGCTTCGGCAGCCTCACGAATTCAAACACTAGTATTTGACTCCCGAGCCGCGAAAGATCGCACTCGGGATTTTTTTGAAATTGTTTAAGCTGAAAGTCTAAAAAATAAGCAACTTCTTACTTCAAAAGAGCAGTGTCTGTTTTAATTTGTTTTTTTAAGCCTCGATTCGGAGCTGCTATTTAGGTTTTTAATAATGGCGACGTTTGACGTAATAAGCTGTTTTGATTAATATTAAATCTCAATGCAGGCAATATACTTAAGTTTGATTTTTTTGATTAGTATTGTAAGAATTATGTATGATCTAGTGAAGGAGGTTAAGGAATTCGATCAGATTATTGTAAATAGATACAGAAGTTAAATGCCAACAGTAGTTAAATCCGAAGAGATAGAGATTGATTATATTCTTCAGCAGTCTCACGGTAAATTTTTTGACGACTTTATTCCCACGAGAATACCTTCAAGGATGTATGAAGCCATAAGAGTTTCAACAGACGGTCTGTCTTTTAAACTTATAGACAAAAACCAAAGAGACTTGCTTTCATGTGTTAATGGTAATTTTACGAACTATAATGATATAGAATATTTTGAAATAACAGGAACCTATTCAAAACTTGAGCATAGAGGATTTCTGACGTATTTATTTGAAATTTTAATTTATGAATATGACTATCACGTTCTGTCAGACGGGCAGCATTCCAGTCCCGGATCAAAAGAGTTCTGGCAGGCTCAGATAAAGAGGACTAAATTCAGCATTTACCGTCTAAATATAAAAACAAGCTATAAAAGAAAAGCTCATCGTTTCCAGCAAGAGGAAATATGGGGCGAACCCAAAAAAGTTAACTTTTACATAAGCAGCTTTATCGAGGAGGACGAAAGTGAAGGAGATGGAGAGAGAGAATTTGAAGACGCGGATCTTTTAAACGCTGAGGTGGAGGATTTAGATGAAATTATAACTGCAGATGATTTTACATACGAAGATCTAAATCCTGTATCACGAAATCAGGAAATATCATTTGAAGACATCAGGCTAGTTGCCCAAAAATGGAAGGAGGAAACATAAACTGCGACTTATCATATATCTTTAATATAAAAGCATCTACTCATTGTTAGACGAGGAAAATAATGTTCTAAAAGTTTCGAACCTAAACTTGTTAGACTTTTTTTGCTGGATTTCTTGTTTTAAAAAACAGCATGTGCCACGATTCTGCCACAAAACTTAGAATGGTCAAATAACTTTAAAACTGTCTTAACTTTTGTGGCAAAAAAGGTATCCAATCCACTCCCTGTCAATCCCCAAAAGCCATGATCTATGTATATTGCAGGAATGATAAACCGTCTATACCTAAATTTGATATTTTTACAGTTTCAATTACTATGCTTTCATTTATGACTGCATGTTATGCCAAGGCGGAAAAATTGATAAGCTGAAAAACGAAAGAACAATTTTACTCATTTGTCTGGAATATTTAATTTTTTTGAGATACAATTTGATAGTACTAAATTACATTTACTAATATTATTTTATTTGTTGACAATACAAGGGGTATAATATTTATTTCATGACAATTCCAAGATTATTATATTTACATCTTATAGCATAATTACGCGCCTTTCATATTTCGAGATGTAAGGAATCGATGTGCTGATTGAATTTCATAAAAATCTAATCTAATAAAAAAATGGGAAACTCTGTTGATGAAAGATTTACTAGTCTAAAATTGTGGAAACATTTTGAGACTGCGGCAGATCGCGAGCAGGTTATATTAGTAAGTAAACATATTGAACATGTACTTCCTCTACTAAATTATTTCACAACCGCATTTCCAACATATACATTGCATAATGGCCAGCATCAGAGAAATATCCTTTATCTTATGGGCGAGCTGCTGGGACCCGAATTAAGTGAAGTTTCAGCACTGGAATGTGCAGTTTTGATCCTTTCAGCATTCTATCATGACCTGGGGATGGTATTTACAGAAGAGGAATTGGATTCAGTTGAAAGTGAACCAAAATTTTTAATGTTCCTTGATCAGAATACCAAAGCAAGATTGAGTTATGAATCCAATGGCAAAAAAGCCGACAGAGAATTAATTGAATGGTACTGCAGAACAATGCACGCTGAAAGGGTATGGGTGTATTTGGATCAGGAGAATATTGATTTACCGCTTTTATGGAATGACCTTCCTTTTAAAACACAATTAGGCAAAGTCTGCGAGAGCCACAATTTATCAGTAAAAGATATAAAAAATAATGATGATGTATTTGTTACAGATTTTTTGGGAGAATGTGATTTAGTTTTCTGCTCTATACTGCTTCGTCTAGCAGATATTTTTGACTTCGATAATACAAGAAGCCCCAAAAGTGTATACGAGTTTCTTGGTCTGGACAAACCTAAAAATAACATCGAATCTGTCAGTAGAGCAGAATGGCAGAAACATTTAAGCTCGGGAGGATTTACCTTTCAAAGAAATGAAGATATATTAACTGTTCTTTTCAAAGCTGCGCCAAAGCACCCTTCTGTAGAAATAGAGATAAGAAATTTTCTAGATATTATAGAGATGGAACTGGCTGACTGCAATGAATTGAAAAGATTCTGTTCCAAAAAATGGAATGAGTTTAAACTGCCATCCAGTATCAACAGGGCCTGTATTTTAAGCACTAATTTCCGCTCTGGAAAATATCATTTTAGTTTGTCTCAGGATAAAATCCTAACCTTACTAACTGGAGAAGGACTATATAATGACCGGTATATTTTTTTACGAGAGTTACTGCAAAATTCTATTGATACCAGCAGGCACAGGGAGTTTAAGGAGAAAATTTCAAATTCCCGATTTACAGCAGATGAAATTGAAATATCCTATTTTACTGATACAGATGGATACAACTGGATCAGGATCGATGATTATGGAATGGGAATGACAGAGGATATTATTAGCAACCACTTACTAAAAAAGGGCGAGTCTTATTATAATTCAGATAAATTTAAACTTGAAAAACTTTTAATAAACCAGGCTTTTCACAATGATTTTGTTCCGATCAGCAGATTTGGCATTGGTATGCTTTCCTGTTTTATCATCAGTGATAAAATTGAAATAAGTACAAAACACATAAGCGAACCTGCAAATGCGTACAGGTTAACTTTGGAAGGGCAGAATGGCTACTTTATTTTTCAGTCCAGTAAAGATCATCATACTGCTAATCCAATGCCTAAAGAAAAGGGTTTTGAAAAGGGTTTTCGTAAAAAAGCAGGAACCTCAATTGCAGTAAGGATTACAGGGAATATGGAATTCCATGGTTTTGATTTTAAAAAGCAGATCGAATCCTATGTGCTTTGTTCCCCCATTAGGATCATGTACGAAGGCGAACTCGTTGGGGGTGAATGGAAAGCGCTGCTTGAAGACCCATGGACAGAAAGCCATGTTGTAGAAGTTGAAAAATCTTTTATAGATAATATTGAATCCACATTCGATTTAAAGCTTCCAAAATCATTACAGCTGGAAATCGCAGCAGTAAATGTTGGAGAAAAATCGCTGGACCCTAATCTAAAAGGGCAGATGGTTATGATATACCTAAAGATTGAAGAAATTATTTCCTTAAAAACACTGCCGACTTTCAGTATTGCCGCAAATGGAAAAGAGCTTGTTATCAGGGTCAGCAAAGCAGTAATAAAAGATGGCAAGTCGACCGATCTCTCAATAGAGCATAGGGATATAGATATTATATCCAGCTTAAATGTTCCTGAAAAGATAACTAACAGGCTTATGTATAATAATGAATATGAATATAGTTTTTCTAGAATCCAGTTAAGCCATAATGGTATAACTATTCACGACCAGGGAGATTTTTTCAGTTTAAATACAATATTTGGCAGAGAGCCAATACTAATGCATTCTTATGACAGACGAACTGTATACTCCGGAATACTTTATTTTCAGGACCGATTGCTGCCTTCTTTAACAGTTTCAAGAAACGAAATTAAGGACGTTACATTTGAGCTGTCTTTCAATGCATTGTATGCCCTTAGAGATTTAAATAAATTTGTTTATTATGATAATGATTTATATGATTTTTTCAGTAATCGTATCTCTATTATAAGTAGTCGCAGAATAATAAAGGAATCGAGAATTTATGAAAATAATAAAGATTATTGGGACAACGAACCTTTATATTTAATTGGCCAGGAAAAATTATCAGTAGTTCAAATAAAGGAATTACTTAAAACTTCTTCCGACTTTTTTGAAAATCCTTATTTCTACAGAAATGATGTTATTAATAATTTTGTTCTTTACATTTTAGAACAAAACTTTGAAGTTTATATTTCCATAAAAAAAATGACTGTTGGTCATATGACAGTGTATAAATTAACTATAGCAGAATCCCTGATACCAAATGAATTAAGACGTTTTAGGCCTTTTCGATTTTTTAAATTTGAAGAGGACAGGGTAGAACTATTAATAGGGGATAAAATAAATATCAACCACCGCTTTGTCCAATGGTATATTAAGGCGTCCGATCTTTTGTCGGATAAATTTAACTTTTATTCCTATCAGCTGATTCATATTTTGTATGATCCTGACACTGCGAAGGCAGTTTTAAACATTAACTCAATTTTAGACCGCCTGCGAAAAAGTTTACCACAGGATATTGCTCCTGATAAAGCAATAAATTTAAATGCTAAAGATTTTTATCTTTAACAAGAAAAGAACCTGATGTAAAACTCAAAAAACGCATGAAGCTAAGCAAAATCTTAAAAAGAGAAATACTCAAGAAAATTCTTGAGCAGCATAATCCATTTGGGGAATCGGATAATATAATGTCATTTCTTTCCCGTATCTGGGAATTAGACATTATGCCTTCGACTGACAGCCGATTTGAGGATGCTTTCGGTGATATTCAGCAGCATATTGTGTATAATGATGATTGGGATTTTGAATATTTATTTGAAGAAAGATTGGATCTATTATCCGATGAAAAGCAGTTCAAAGTTTTTTTAGAGACGATTTTACATCCTGATATAAGGCAGACTGAGGATGAGATCATGAAGTTCTATTTAGTGATTAATCCTTATCTGGAGAAAGAGAAATACAGGTTTGTTATTGTAAATTACCTGAGGGATTTTCCCATTTACGAAATAAAATTAATAACGGACACTGATGATATTCCAGCAGATATAAAATTAAATGATATACCATTTTTTGTGGAATGGGAGCCTGACGGTCATAACGATAAATTTCATTCACATAATACACCTGAAGTATTTCCCTCGTTTGTCCTTGCGTTCAATGACGGCTGGAATGACTTTAGGCGAATGACCCAATTTTATCTTTTTTATTATCAGAGCGACTCCACTTTTCATAAGATTGGATATGTAAAAATAATGAATGGTACAGAGGAGACCCGTGATGTTTTAGGCGACAGCTTTACCAATCTTTCACAAGGATTTTGTTCCCTTGGACAGGAGTATGAATATTACGAAAAGTTGAAATTACATTTAGGAAAAAATTTTGAGAGTGTGCTTTGGGCTTTGAAAGATGCTGCGTTCTATCCTGAGGTGAATGATAAATTTGAAAAACATTTTACTTTTAAGAATTCTTTAATCCGTTTCGATCAGGCGGAACAGCTGTTAAGAGAAGCCAAGTACAGGATTTATGACTATAACCTTTCAAGTCTCTATAGTTTTAAATACACTTTTAAACCTAAATTTTCAAAAACCAGCGTTGATCTTGAATTTAACTTTGATAACGATGAGGACTTTGCCAATAGGATATATGCGCTGATTGGTAAAAATGGAACGGGAAAAACGCAGCTGATGACTTCCCTGCCACTTGATATTTCGCAAAAGGCAGATAATAAATTTATGCCCAGAACACCTCTGTTCAGCAAGGTCATATCAGTTTCCTACAGTGCTTTTGATACTTTTGAGATACCAAAGAAGACATCGAGTTTCAATTATTTATACTGCGGTTTGAAAGATGAGAATGGAGAACGGCTTTCAGAACGGCAGCAGATTATGCGTTTTCATTCTGCATGGAAACGTATAAAGACCCTTGAGCGCATGATACAATGGATTAAAATTCTTGAAAATTTCTTAGATCAGGAAATTCTGGATTTATTTATTGTATTGGATGAAAGCGGTGATTATGATGTTAGCCTGGAGGGATTTGGAAAAGCAAGGAAAATGCTCAGTTCAGGACAAAGCATCCTGCTTTATATTATTACCGAGATTGTGGCAAACATAAGATATGATTCCATTATACTCTATGATGAACCGGAAACCCATCTTCATCCTAATGCCATATCGCAATTGATGAACACTATTTATGCGCTGGTTAATAAATTTCAGTCTTATTGTATTATAGCTACACATTCGCCATTGGTTATTCAGGAGTTATTGTCCAGAAATGTTTATGTAATTGAGAAAGAAGGTTCAGTCCCATCAGTTCGCAAACTGTCTTATGAAACTTTTGGAGAAAACTTAACGGTCTTGACAGAGGAAATTTTTGGAAACAGGTCGGTTCCAAAGCAGTACAAGAAAATTCTTCAAAAACTGGTTGAAAAAGGTAATACTTTTGAGGAAATCCTGGATATTGTTGAAACTGATGATATTCCCTTAAGCCTAAATGCAAGACTTTTTCTTAAAAGTATTGAAAAATGAGAAACCTGAAACCATACAATGAAGATACAATTTCATTCTTTGATGAGGTTGTTTCGGCGCGTAGAAATTCCGTTGCAGATCCTGAATTTCTCACTCGAATAGTAACTTACAGGCCGGGACTGATTCTTGCCTATACAGCATATGACGAATGCTGTGCTGCACAGTCATTGATGACAGCGAGAGCTTGGGACATGTAAATCCAACTAAGGGGGACCTGCTGAAATTATATAGTTATAAAGCAAATGTTTTTAAAAAACTGCAGCTTAAATTAACTACCGATGAAAATGACCGGCTTTTAAATACTTGTCAAAACTGCACAATTAATGAAATAAATTCCTTTGATCATATATTGCCTAAAGATGAATTTTCAGAATTTGCAGTCAATCCGAAAAATTTGTTTCCTTCCTGCACACAATGTAATGGTTATAAGAGTTACGTATGGCAGCAAGGCGGTATCGGCTTGTTTCTTAATTTATTTCTGGATATCCTTCCACAGGAGCAGTACTTATTTGCCAATGTTATTGTAGGAGACGAAGTTCAAATTAATTATACGATCGAGAACAGATTTGGAATGGATACTGGATTATTTGCTTTGATTGTCTCACATTATGGACGGCTGCATCTGCCAAGCCGATTTAGTAAAAACAGTGACAGTATTATAACGGAATTGATAAATTCTATTTTGTCAATAAAAAATGAATTGGACAAAGAGAAAATTAAGCAGGTAATTATTGGGAAAGCGGAGAGGGATCTTAATAAGTTTGGTTATAATTACTGGAAAGCGATAACGGTAATTGCTCTGATAAATTCAGAAGATTTTTATCAATTTGCGTCAGATCAGGAAGACTAATTATATCCTTTAGTTAGATAATAAATATACAAATAGAAAACAGATGCGTAATTATTGATAAATGTGATGCAGCTAAGTGTTAAAATGTATTTTTGATTTTATTAATTATCTAATTTTATCATGGAATTAATAATTTGACAATTTAAATATAATAGAAATGGAAACAGCAATTAAACTGCAGGTTAGTAAGAAGTTAAATACTCAGCAGCAACTGGATATATCAAATTAAAAGGAAGTTTAATTTCTAAGGGCTACACTGAAATTATTCATATTCTGGATAAGGATCACGAATTTCACATTTATTCATTTGAAACGCCTGTGGAGCGTAGGGATGAAGTGCAGGATTTCATAAAAGCTTTCATCAATCAGGCTGATCTGGCGGATACTGTAGCAATTAAATGATAAATAAAAATAAAACAGGGTAATTTGAAAAAAAATGTATACAGTGTTTTGGCATATTTTATTATCTATAACTTAAATAGGTTTTAATTTGTATGCTGTAATTTTTTCTATCGTGTTTACGTAGTCATCTGGCAGACCGATAAACTCAACCACTTTTAAATTTACAGTGCAGTTTGAATCTCCTCTCCAGTGTGACAGCTGCAATCCCCGTGTGGATCCTTTCGCGTAATACCCCAGGTGAATTGCAATTCTTCCTTCTATATTGGTTAATTGATCTCTTTGCGGATACCGCCTGTCGTATCCCAACATATAAAACATTGCTGCCGGTATTCTTGTTTCGGGTAGGAACCGTACGTAAATTTGATTTTAATATTCCCCCGATTCAAATCATGCAGATCTACCAAATCTGTGCAGTGTCAAACAGATTCCACCTCAAACCAATACAGGCAGCTGCCCTACCGTCTGGACACTTTTTAGAGATGTGTCCAGACGGTAGGTTTTTAAAGGGGTTTTTAGAAAAAGATATTATGTTAGAATTTATACTCATTTTTCTATTTTGAAAATTTTATTGAGAAAACTAGCTTTTTTTTTATAAAAAGTTTCCGTCTAAGAATGTAACAAGGTGTTCGATAGTCGAACACCTTTGAATTGTAGTTATTACTTAAGTTAAAGCTTGCTCATCGATACTTTTTAGTAATGCTTTATATTGATCGGAATCTTGTTCTTTATTTTTTGTTCTCAGTTTTAAATCCAGCCCTCGCCATAATTACCTGTTTCATGTAACCATGTTTGAGAGCAAGTATTACATACATAATAATGTTCATCGACATTTCCAAACATTGAATTTACTTCTTTAAAACTGTTTTTTACTAGATTTTTGTGAGGAGGAGTGTACCTTTGCTTTCCTATAAGATTTTTACAATCCTCGCAAAGGACAATATTATTTTCTTCTGTACTTTTTAAGTTCTTACTTTTCATCAAAATCGTTTTATTAAAGATTTTTATTTATCATTTCAAAATTACAGTTATTTAGTCTTTTATTAAAAATCAACAGTAAATTTAGTTATTAATCTAATATACAATGTTTTATTGTGCTTGTAAAATATAGTTTTTTTTCAACGTAAATTTAGAATTAGAAATATTAGCCGATTTTTTAGATTTCAGATAAATAGGAAATCATTTTGAACATTAAGAATAGCTAACTTGTCAGTTTTTTCTAGATTTGTAAGGATACAAAATATCTATTTTATACATTAAAGAAATTAAATGACACTATCAAAACTTTCAATTTTTTCAAAAAAAACAGATGCAAATGAAGTTGTAAAGGGATATGAATACCAAAGACTGAGGACTCTTGAGAATTGGCTCAGTAATAAAGTTCATAATCGTGATGAAATAATTTACTGCGAATATGAAGATGACATTTTTGAGAGGAATATCAATGCAGGTGTTTCCAAATTTACGCAGATAAAATTATATGGATCTAAGCCTTTTAGCTTTAAAAGTGAAGAAATTACAAAGGCTATAACTAATTTTTTCATGCTGTTTGTAAAAGGCGAATATAGCTTTGATTCCGTTGAATTTGTTTTTGAAACAAATACAGGAATTGCTGGAAAATATGGGGATAATGATGCAATTCTACTAAAGGATTGGTTTGAAAACCAAACTAGTAAAGATGCAATATTGCTTAAGGAAATCACAGAGAAAGTTAAGTCAATAGCTGTTAAGTATATAAACGAAGAGCTCCCTAAAGCCAAAAAAATCAGCAAGGAGGCAGCTGAGTCCGCAATGATTGATTTCAATTCCCTGCCTGATTCAGTTTGGGAGGATTTTGTCAAATCAATAAAATGGATATTTAATGATGTTTCTCCTGATGATGCTGTTGAACAAGTTGTCAGTTCTATTAAAAAATATATCAAAAACTTGTCTTTCCCGGCCATTGCCGGAAAAATTGATACTGTGTTTACGACTTTATATTATGAAGTATCAGTAAAGATGTTCCAAAATACACCAGAGAAGAGATGCCTGACAATCCACAGGATGGATGGGCTGATATTAGATCTTGGTGATGAAGCCGATAAGCAGTATAATATTGCATTGGAAGCTTGGAAAGATACCGAGGAAATAAAATATTTTAATCTTGCTGAATTTTTAGAAGTATTGTATTCTGCAAGACACTGCCGAGAATCAGCGTATCTTAAAACGCATTCTGTTATCTGGCAGAAATTGTTAAGTAAATTTATTCATTTTGCCCAAACACCAGACCGATACAGGCACATGGCAGTATATGAGTTTCTGTGGGGTTCATTGCGTCCAATACCGGGGAGAAAACCACAGGGAACGCTTTTTGGGTGTAACGAACTAATAGAGTTATATTTTGCAGAATCCGGAAAATTTGATGATCATGAATCTGTCGAAGACAGCTTATATTTATTGCACATTATTAGATTTTCGATAGGATTTGATAAATCGGATTTGGATATTAGTAAAACTGAGAAGTGGCTTAAAGATATTGAAGAAGTTATTAATGCAAAATTGCAGCAGAAGCACGGACCTAACGAAAGATGCTATTGGCTGGAACTGCGTGCGGCTTTTTACAGTACTAATTTAGATTTTACACAAGAGGTTTTAGAAAGCAATATTGTCTTTGATACTTATGATGAGCTATTGGAATTACTTCCAAGGGCAGCCTTATATAATGTAACGAGGCTCAGCAATATTTTAAACGAAGCGGTGAAACAGCTCTTAAGAGCAGAAGCCAGCCGTGATTACATTGAAAAGCTGGAAGGCATTGCAGATAAATTAATGCCGTTCGTTTCTCAAAGAAACGGTAATTATCAATATGCTAAGACTTATGTCGAAAGAGGTGCTAATTATTTAAATTCAACCAATCTATGTGATATCTCCAGAGCATTAAATTATTTTCATAAGGCAAAAGATATGTTTTTCCAGGAAGAAACTAAGGAAGGATACGTTTTGTCATTATTAAACATCAGCCAGCTGTATGCAGCTCTAAATATGAATTTTGCTGCAAAATATTATGCACTTAGTGCTGCCTGGTTTAGCATAAATAACAATCCTGAAAAATTGGTAAAGAAAATAACCGATGCGTTTAAAATGCTTGTGCATTATGATTTCACTCAGGGTTCTTGGATACATGCGCTGGAAATATTTGAATTTTTTGTAAGGGTAAGAGTAAATTTTGATCCAAGATCTTTAGAGGAACTAGACGAGATACTGGGAAAATCATTTATTACTGTTGCAGGAATATTAACAATGGCACCTAAGATTTCTCTGGAGCTCAATGGTTTTATTGAATCTCAAAAATATCAAATGAGCGATTTCTTTGCTCATTACATGAAACCTTTAATAAAGGGATACGAACAGATAATTCAGGATAGGGGACTAAAGGCACATTTAGAGAATAAATTAAGCAGTCCGCCAATTAATGATATAGGAGAAGTAAGAAAAATTGAATTTAAGGCATTAGGTAGTTTATGGATCATTTCATTTCCAAATACATGGCATTCTAACGCATTAGGGGAGGAATTTACGGCGGTGTTGCAGGTTTTATTGGTTGAACTGGCAACAGCTAAGAAAGATTTGCATTTTGTCAGGAACAATATTGAAATTGAAATAGTAGAGGCGGATAAATCAAAACAGCCTCAGCAGTATGCTTCGAATCAATCTTTTAAATGGACAGTTTATACCTGTACTGTAGATCTTCCTGGAGCGGACAAAATAACAATGCAGAGTTCGAGTGTTATTCAAAGTATAAAATATGTGCTGCGGGATCTCAGCATGATTAAAGATGATGAGGTTTTTAATTTTATAGACGGTCTTTATAAGAATGAATCTTTAGCGGAAAAACACTGACCAATGATCTTTATCAGAGAATTTACAGAAATGTTTATTCGGAAGAATCTTTTAAAGAATCAATGCGAAATTTGTTCTCGGGTAATGGTTTTGAAATTAAATATAAAGAAAGTAAGGTACTTCGCTGGAATGATACAATCAGCCCGCTGTATCAAAAAGAGGAATTTCTAAAGCAGATAGAAGGCAGATACAAAAGTTCTATAAAATCTCTGTATCTAACCATTGAAAAACTTAAAAAGCAGGACGGGTATAACAGCTGGCTGAGCAGCCTACGGGACCAGGGATGGCTGGACTGGCAGATTTTAATGGGTATGTATAATCATGCTATAAGCAATAAAACTTCCAGATTTATGTCAGGAATGACATTTCAATCCGAGTCTGAAAGACAGGAAGCTTTTGATACTAACTTTCATAAATTGAGAAGGAAAGATGAAAGTGAAATTTATGTTGATTTTCCTTTAGATTATTTTCAAGGGGAGGTGTTTCAATTTCAATTGGATCAGACTGTATTCTTAGTTTTAAAAGCATTGAATCTGGAAAACAGAAGTAGATTTCCAAACTTCCCTGCCTTCAAAGATTTTTTAGATCATCGTTTTAATTTTGCTGTTGATGATTTAGAGGGTTTTAGTCCTCTTTAAAATTGTTAGAAGGCAGATCGATTTTCTATGGGGTTAAACCGGCGATTGTGGAATCCGAAATTGGTTGTATTACAACATCAATACCAAATTTTTTTTTCAGCTCATCATCGGATATGCTGTCCGGGAATGCCATTGCCAGCAGATGCTGCGGTTTGGAACAGGCAACATAGATTATCCTTTGCTTTTCACTTGGAAATGTAGTTGTCTGGCTAAAATCCTTGAACGTAATGCTTTCCTTGCCGCTAACCCTATCAAAAAAGCACAACATGGCATCCATGGTACTGCCCTTAACCTGATGTACAGTTGTAATAGGAATGTTTGCCTTTTTAGAAGCGGGTTTATTAAAATAGTTATCCACTGGTTCTTTTTTCAAGTCTTTCATCGTAAACCCATCCATTCTTTGCTTAAAAGTAAAAGCTTCCGAAGCATCAACGGCGAATTTGTCCATAAACGCTTTCAAACAAAGTGTTGTCCAATCTTGTAAAGAATTTGATATGGGTGGCAATTGATGGAAAAAAATCAATAGCAGTGAGTTAAAATTTGAATCTGTTTTTCTTTCATTAAGTAATTCCTGCCTGTCATTATAAGGCAGGTTTGGATGTTCTAAAGTTGTAACTATAGCTCGTATCTCTGTGATGGCATTCCTAACATGCCCTGACTGAAAGTGAAAGATAGCTTTTAATATCAGTACTGGAATGAATGTCTTCCACGGATTAATATCAGTTGTATTTCCTGTCATTTTATCCTTAAGTGTGTTGCCTCGTACTACCACATGGCAATTTAAAAGACCATGATCGATACATTTTTGTTCAAAATGTTCCAAGATGTCCATAGGGTTTGTGTCATTATATTTATAGACAATAATGGGTAAGTTTTTGTCCTCGACTCCAAGAGAGTTAATTTTAGGATCTTTGGCAGTTCTCATGATACTAAAGCAGTCTATAATACGCTGCACGGATCTCCTGTTCTCATTTAAAGGCAGGCCGATCCATCCAGCTGCAGTATACTTCGCTGTAAAAAGTGCTGGTTTAGCGCTTCGCCATTCGTATAGGCTCTGATAAGGATCTCCAATCATCTCTATATTGGAAAGACCTAAAGATACCAGTACATTAAATATTTCATGCTGAATATCGGAGTTATCCTGCGCTTCATCAATCAGCATGTATGGAAATCTTTGAATCAGTAAGTGGCCAATCCGTGGGATATCCCTCAGCAAGGTAAGTGCAAAAAAGGCGCTGTCAAGGTTTGATATTAGGCCCTTCTTTTTTTTGATTTTCATAATTGCTGCACCGTAAGCCTGAAAATCTGCATCAGCTACATTTTTTGGTATATTTCCCTTAAAATTATATCTTCCTGCGGCATCAATCCATACAGAACTTGGTGCATAAGAGCGTGCAAGCTGAGTGCCATTTGTTGTTGTGAATCCACGTATTTCCGGTGAAAAAGCTTCTTGCTGTTTCCCATTCTTGAAATAATATACTTTACAAATACTATCAATTTGTTCTGCACTTTCTGCTATTTTCGGCCTCAGGCAGCCTGTCTCCAACAGATAAAAAGGGTAAGGTTACATAAGTATTTACAAAACTATCAAGTGTAGATACTAAATGCGGGTATTCCAATTGATCTCTATAAGATTTGCGGTACTTGTCAAGTATTTCGTCTTTGGCATTATTTGTAAAAGAAAGACAGGCAATACCGGAATATTTTCCATAAGTATCCAGACATTCTTTTTTCAGCAGGGAAAGTTTGTGTACAAGGCAAGTCGTTTTTCCGCTTCAGGACAGGCGCTCAGGATAATTTTTCCCCTCGCATCAAAATACGCCTTTCGCTCTACAGTTATGTCAATTGTCATTGTATTAGTTTTTCAAGTGGTTAAATGCCTCCACGATGTATGGCGGTACTACAAATGAAGTTTTTGCTTCAGCAATATTCTCGATTATATGAAGTGCAAAATCCTGTGCAAAAACTGCTTTGCCCGGCATGCACTTCCACATAAGGATAGCTAACTTTTGCTGTTCTTCTTCCCTGAATTTTGACTTTAGGGAGCTTAGGTAAGGATCCATATGAAGGGCAATATCCGCGCAATTTGCCTTTAAATATTTGTAGAGGAAATTATTTTGCAGATCGGCGAGATTGTCTGGAATATTACTGTAACAAAGATCATATTCAAGAGTCTGAAATGCTGCATTTACACTAATATTCGTTTGTTTATTTGCCACCGATTCCAGGTTTTTTATACGGTTACGGGTATTTGGCGCAATTAAAGATTTGTGAAGCGATATATGGTTTTTATAGCTACCTGCAACAAGATTATCGATATTATATATGTCCTCTTTTGATTTCGGGAACCGATCATCATCGGTGACTATAGCTATCTTTTTAGGAAGCTTTTTTTTGTTATCAGTGCTGTTGAATAAGAACATAAAAGGATAAAAAGATATTCCGCCAACATTCACCATTTCAATACTATAATCTTCAAGGTTAAAACCTTCGACACTGCAGAATGCAGAAAGCAGCAGTTCTTCCGAAATTCCCTCTACGAAAAGGCAGGATTTAGCAAAAAACAACTGGGATTTGGTGACGTCTACATAACGCTGTAACTGCTTCATTTTAAAATTTATATCATCCTGCAGAAGTGGTTTTGTTTTGGATGTATCTTGAATTATCTTCTCGGACTCGCGGTCATTAAAAATCTCCTCGACAGTATAAGCATCATTATCCAAAACAATAAGATTGGAGAAAGGCACTTTTGAAGTGAGTGTCGGTGAGTGAGTTGTAATAAAGAGCTGGCTGTTTTCAGAACTGTTGGACTCTTTTAGGAAATTATAAAGGCTCAGCTGAAGCTGGGGATGTATGTGAGCTTCAGGTTCCTCGATTAACAACGCAAAATGAGGAATCGGGTCCTCTTTGATACGTTCTTTGATATCTCCCAGCACGGTAGCTATATAAATAAGGTTGTTGAATCCGAGACTGTTCTGCATCAGATTGAACCCCTCGTCCGAACCGGTTTTCATATCATGAGGTAGGTAGGGCTTAATTACATTTACAATATATTCGATTCTTGACTGTTCAACATGCAGACCGATCTGGTTATCATTGGTATTTTTATATATACTTTTTAAATTACTGTTTATATTATCCCTTGTTTCCTGGACTTCTGGTCTCTTTAATAACTTATCATTGGCTTCTTTGATAATTTCTTTAAACTTTTCCTCAGTTTTCTTCTGTTCTACAAGCCGTTTGATAACCTTTCCCAATAAATTTCCTCTTGTAGTCAAAAGGTCTCTTGTGCTGTCACGTATAGCACTCAAATAGTAGTGCTGGAAGAGCTGAAAGGTGTTATAATCGGCTTTCTGGCCTTCAATAATTCCTGTGAAAAATGAAAATTTTGGATTGTGTTTATCCTTTTTGTAACGCAGCTCTATCCTCGCGTAGTCATTTTTACTATCGGCAGGGTCAATTACCATATATTCAAAGAATGCACCTTGCTGGTGCGGGTTTAATCCTCGGAATTCGTAACTTATAGTTATAAGGTCACTTGTATCTATTAGTAGTGCTCCTGCTGTATCAATTGAAACTGTTTCATGGAAATCTTCACTGGAAACAATCAGTTCCCTGATCGGTTCGCCGATATTATATAAAAGACGTATAGCATCAATAAGCGCTGACTTACGTGCGCCGTTTTCTCCGATAATAACATTGATCTTTTGTGAAAAATTGACCTCAAGGTGGCGTATACCTTTATAGTTGTTGATGGTAATCTTTGATAAGTACATCTAAAATTATTTTAATTGATTTGCTTTTAATTTTACTCTAGACCTAATAATAAAAATTCATTCATTTTCTGTACTATTTTATAAAAAAACGATTACGAAATGCAATATACAAGCAAGGCCAGCTTTTAGATTTAGATTAATTTTTTATTTGACATTCTAATAATTTGCTTTTATAATGTATTTTTAATTTAAAAAGTTGCCAAGTAAGAAACTTACATTAAATCCTACTACATCTATTTTGTTTACTTTTTTGTATTGAGCCTCAATATTTACACTTGGTTTTCCTTCTTTATCTTTTAAATAGTGATACTGTCTGGGAAATGGAAGGTCAGTAGAGATAATCTAGAGTATCAAATTTAAAACATGCTACGTGATTTATTTGATAGTTTCTAATTAATCCATCCACTTTTCCATGTTTGCCTGCAAGCGCGCCTGCTCATTAATCGTAAGAAAATTAATTCTATTATTGGGATGATTTCTTATGACTTTTATGTGAGGATACGTTGCCAAAAAGAAATTTCTTATTAGATCGTCGTCACCACTTTCAACTATTCTATTTGTATCTTCTGCAAGCAGAAAAATGTTATGTTCAAACGCCCTTCTAGTTTTAGGAGGTGGCATTCCATATTTATTGTTCTCCATCTTCATTTGATTTAAATTCCTTTTGTTGCATCATTTTAGCTACAGAATTTGCTAGTAATCTTGCTGATTGATTTACCGTGTTTAAATTTGGTCTTTGATTAGGGCCAAATCTTGCATTTTCTATACCTTTTATCGTCTTTATATTTGATCTGTTGATTTTAACCAGGTTTTTTTCAAATCCTTCCGACAAAAAGAACATATGTCTTTCAAATTCTTTTCTATTGTTCGTCATTGATGTGATTTTTAAATTGAGAGCTATCAAATGTGGCTCTTGAATTTGCCATTAATCTAACGGTTTCATTTATCGATAAAAAATTCATCCTCGTGTTTGGCGTCTTCCTAGCACTTAATAAACTATTTATCACTCGCTTATCATTAGTTATATTGTGCCTTCCTTTTAGACCTTCATATAACATATTAATATGTCGCTCAAATTCTTTTCGGTTTTGGGGAGTTATCATCTTTTAATTTTCTTTTGTTCAAAAACATCGATATACATGGAATTGTAACCAAAATATATCTGCCAAATTAATTTGTACTTCGATTTAAGCCCCATAACTTCATCTAAAGAGATTGTTGTAAAATAGCCGGTTTGCTGAGCCACACCTTGCTTTCTATTATCCCAATTCCGTCCTCTTCTCCAATATGTTGAATTAGTACTAGTCAGTATTTCTGGAATCAACTTATTAATATTGGAATTTAGTTCAGCCGGTCCCAATTCGCTTCCTGTGACATTTTCAGCATACTCGCTTTTAATAAAAAAAGGAATGCATCTTCATCCTCTTCATAAGACAGAGGGTAACTATTCGCGGGAAAGGTTGGCCAAGGATAAGAGTGCCCTTTTTCATTATATTTGTCCAAAGGAATCAAATATGCTGTCAGTTGGATTTTTTTCATTTCACGCACTACTTGTCTCTCTATATTTGGTACTTAGGTAATTCAAAGGGTATTCGCCGTTTAGTAATAATTTTTGTAAGTTAATTTTGTCCCCTTCAAAAATGTCTTTTTATCGTAGATTCGAATTGATCTTCAATCGGTTTAATCTGTGCTATTAATTTGTTTTCAGGAAAAGTAGGTTGGTAGAACCTAAGTATATTCGCTACTTTTTCTTTGCCCTCAATTGATACACATGAGCTAAGTGCAATGTTAAGTGCATACCTTAAAAGAGTATCAAAATCAGATAAAAGATTAATGTCATTATGATCATTGAAACTTGTATCGATATAACGACTGGCTTTCTGGCATTCTACAATTGATGTCAGTGGTATGAGCTGCTTAATTTGATCCAAGAGTGTTTCTGCAAATTCTTTGGTCAAAATATTGAGTTCATTAAGCTCATATAAATAATCACTTATCGGTTCTAAATATTCTTCTTCGATTACGATGTCTCCATTACTTTCTGAAGAATTATAAATGCTTGCTTCAATTTTTCGATTAAATGTATCCAAGTTTGTGATATATGTAATTTTAATTGTTTAAGAGTGTCAGAAGTGTATTTGTTACCATGAAATGCCTTAGTCCAGTTATTTCCTCCTTGACTTGTTCGAGAATAGTTTTTAGTATTTCTGAAAATCCAATTGGATTAACACGGGAAATCTGGTGAATAACAGAGGCTGAAAGCTCTCTTGATACTTTATATCCGTCACTAGTTATTTCCTTTACTAAAGCCCTAACGATTGTTTCGGGTATAACTGTTCCAAGCCATGTTATTACTTCAATTGTTCTGTTCTTGATAACCTGTGATGGATGGTTTAAAAACCAAATAAGCAATTCTAACAGCAGTTCATCCTGTTGGGCCAAATCAATTTTATTTGTGCTATTACTTATCCAGCTATACTTGTCATAAAAAGGTTGTTGTGTTCTAACCATGAGGTCTATATGTTCACGAACGATGATAGTATCAGTTGCTTTTCCTGCTCATCGTCTATATTCTTAAGCAGGTTTATAATCTGGTTAGCAATAACCCATTCTTCAAAGTAAGGCTCATTAATAATCAGGTCTTTTATATCCATTATAAGCTCGAGGAGTTATTATAACTTTCGGGAAAAAAGATTTCTAACCTCATTAATTTTATTAGAATAATTGAATGACCATATTCCATACTTTTGATTTTGCACTTCTTGCAGAGCCTCTATAATTATTTTTCTTGCCCCACTTTTATTTTCGGCATCAAGCTTTTTTTGCGCGTCTTCTTTTACTTTAATTAATATGTCTAAAGGATCTTCCCTTTGCACATGTTTTGATGAAGTTATTTCCTCACCAACTCTACTGTTCTGTTTAGATTGCGAAGGGCTCATACCAACAGATTCTAAATACCCCTTTACCTTCTCAAAGTTTAAAGGGCTTAGTTCCCTAAACAATTCACTAAGATATTCGTGTCGATATTCGTCGCTCACTTCTGTAATTACAAATCGAGATAGACGTTTAAATAATATATCTAACATTTCAGGCTCATTATTTTCACTATAATTCAAGATACCCGCCTGCACTTTAGCATATCCACTGAGGTACCTATCATCCCCTAATATAAACATTTCACTAAGTCCCCAAGCAATCAGCGACCCACGGCAATCAATACTCCGTAGCATATTCAATATGCCACTTTGCTCTTCAATTGCTCTTGCACCTAATGTATAACCATCTCCCAGGTGCTGCCTCCCTAACAACAGGAGCATGTATTAACCTTAGCAATACGT
>NZ_JBXBAV010000075.1:0-10405 GCF_056783245.1 Flavobacterium sp. TC780
TTACGTATTGCTAAGGTTAATACATGCTCCTGTTGTTAGGGAGGCAGCACCTTCAACAGAGGCTAACAGTCAAAAAGATAAAATTGTTGAAATAGCAGATTTACTTTATAATAATTACACTAATTTTTATTATAGCGCAGTAAAAAATGATTTGGTATTAGGAAATAATAAAACGCTACCCTTACGTATAGAATTAATTAGAATATACACCATGGGAGTTACTGGGTTTGATACACCTGCGTTCGTTAAACATTTTTGAAGAATCGATACATGCTCTAATAGGAATTAAAAACAATATTGATACGGATCCCTATTTTAAGAAATTTGATACCGAAAAAGCTAAAAAGATGATTGCTAGCACTATTGTTTATCTTTCACAGCATACTAATTTTGATACTTTTGATCGGATAGAATTTTACAAAAAACACCTTCAGCCGCTTTATGAAGAATTAGGAAAATGGGATAACAGTCCCGATAATTTAAAAAACATTTCAGGTTGGAATATAAAAAATAAGAACTTTTTCAGCAGCGATTTTCTTGACCCTTATTTTTATATGCTTTTAAAACCATCCGAAGACAATGCTGAATTAAGAAGTTTAGGGAAAGACATTTTTTATGATCAAAATTTGAGTAATAACAGAAAAATGAGCTGTGCTACATGTCATTTACCTGAAAATGCATTTACTGATTTAAAAACAAAATCGGTGAGTAATGTAGAAGGAAAAACTGTTTTGAGAAATTCTCCGTCTTTGTATAATGCTGTTTTTGCTAAAAGATTCTTTTATGACATGCGTGCTTACTATCTTGAACAACAAGTAGAACATGTAATTTACAATGAGCAGGAATTTAATACTACTTATGAAAGTATTATAAAAAAATTAAAAACAAATTCAGGATACAAAAATAAATTTCTAAAAGCTTTTAAAAATGGAAATATTACCAAACAAAATTTTTCTAAAGCTTTAAGTTCATATGTTGCTTCATTGTATTCTTTTGATAGTGATTTTGATCGTTTTATGAGAAATGAAATAGAAATTTCAGAAGCTGCAAAAAAAGGTTACAATCTTTTTATGGGAAAGGCTAATTGCGCAACTTGCCACTTTGCACCACATTTCTCAGGGTTAGTCCCTCCTTTTTTTAATGAAAATGAGTCTGAAGTTTTAGGAGTAACAAAGAACCCGTTACAATTTTTACCAATTGAGATAGATTCAGATAAGGGACGAATAGACAATACTATAAAAAAGGAAAATTCATGGATTTATGAAAATTCATTTAAAACAATGACCGTAAGAAATGCGGCACTTACAAAGCCTTATTTTCATAACGGTGCATTTACTACTTTAGAAGAAGTGATGACTTTTTATAATGAAGGTGGAGGAGAAGGGATGGGGTTAAAAATTAATAATCAAACATTGCCTCCTGACAAACTTAATCTTAGTCAAAGTGAAATAAATGAGCTTATAGCTTTTATTAATTCTTTAAATGATATCAGCAAAATAAAAGATCAAAACTAAAATTCTATTGCCCAATAATCACTTTATGATTTGTTAACTTGAAGGTGTTTTATTTAAAATCCAATTAACATAAAATAGTCAGTAGTAAAATATATTTACAAAAAAAATATAGAAAAAGTGAAAAAAAAATTACTTACAATTGTAGTGCTTTTATTAGCAACAGAATCATTAGTCAGGGCGCAAACAACTATTTTTGATAAAGGGACATCGTGGAGCTATGATGATAAAGGGCAGCAATTACCCAATCAATGGATAAATCCCGGATTCGATACCTCGGGTTGGTTGACAGGAAATGGGCCTTTAGGCTACGGGGATCCAGTAACGACTACTATCAAGAAACCGTTAATTACGGCTTATTTTACTAAAAATTTTACCGTTAATTTATCAGATCTAAGTGCGACTATGGAACTAGGAGTGATGAGAGATGACGGGATTATTGTTTATCTTAATGGTGAAGAAGTTGTGAGAGACAATATGCCGACTGGAGTAATCACATACAATACTTTTTCAAGTACAACTGTTGATGGATCCTCTGAAAGTGTTTATAATATTTTCTCCATCCCGAAATCAAAATTTGTACAGGGAGTTAACAAAATTGCTATAGAACTGCACAACAGATCTGTTTCAAGTTCCGATTTAAGAATGGATGCATACCTTAATAAGACCAATGTCGTTGTGATACCTTCGCCAGATACAAGCTGTGACAATGGAAATCATATTAGCTGTTTTACCTCTATAGTTCCTACTGCCCAAACTTCTAAATTAATTATTCCTTCACAACACAAATTTCAAATGATTCTTAAGGAAGGAGATAATTATACAGAAGGAGGAGGATTTGTAGGAGGTCTAAATGATTTTACAGGTTATGTTAGCAAATTAACCAATGGAGCAGCAAGCAGTACTGATGGTTATCTTTCAGTAAACCACGAAACAAATCCAGGTGGAGTAAGTATGTCAGAAATTAATTATAATGATATTACTAAACTCTGGGTTCTAACAAAATCCAGGGCAGTTGACTTTTCGACACCAAGTTTAGTGCAAACCATTAGAAACTGTTCAGGAGGTGTAACACCTTGGGGTACAATTGTTACAGCAGAAGAATCTGTATCGGGTAATGATACCAATGGAGATGGCTATAAAGATTACGGCTGGCTTGTAGAAATTGACCCTGCAACAGCTGAAGTTGCTTCGAAAAATGCCAATGGAACCAAAGGAAAACTTTGGCAAATGGGAATTATGAATCACGAAAATGTGGTGATTAACAACGCAGGAACAACAGCTTATTATGGTGAAGACGGCGGAACACATATGGTATATAAATTTCAGATGGATACTCCAAAAGATCTTTCATCAGGGAATTTATATGTATTGAAACTGGATCAGGGCTTAAATAGTGGCGATCCAGTAGCCACAACAGCAACCTGGATTCAAGTTCCTAATAAAACACAAGCGGATCAAAACAATACAACATCCTTAGCAGAGTCACTTGGAGGGACAAGATTCAATGGAATAGAAGACATCGAAATAAGCCCCATTGATGGTAAAGTATATTTTGCAGCAAAAGGATTAAGTAAAGTGTATCGTTTAAAAGACGATGGTACTACAGCTTCGGAAGTACAAGTTTTTGTAGGTGGATCTTCGACATCGTATTCTTTTAATACAGAGCAAGGAATAAAATCAGAAACATGGGGATCTGGAAATGATAATCTTACTTTTGATGAACTAGGGAATCTTTGGGTACTTCAAGATGGCGGGAAAAATTATATTTGGGTAGTAGCACCCAATCATACCCAATCAGATCCTAAAGTTAAACTTTTTGCTTCTATGCCTAGTGGTTCAGAGCCTACAGGATTAACTTTTACGCCAGATCACAAATTTGGATTTTTCTCTATTCAGCACCCAAGCGCTAGTATTTCTATTGATACCGATGCAACTGGAAAGGCGATTGATTACAGAGGAAAATCAGCTACAATGGTTATAGCACTTAAGCAAAATTTGGGAGTTGATAACTCTTTAAATACAGGTGATTTTGATAAACAAAATGACATTATTGTGGCTCCAAATCCGACTACAGGAATAGTGCGATTGGTTAATTTAGGCAATCTGGATAATCTAGAAATAAGTGCATATAATTTGGTTGGTCAAATTGTTTATAAGAAGAGCTTCTCAGGAATAGAAACGACTTTAGAGCTAGATTTTACTTCTCAACTCCAATCATCTAGTATGTTAATTTTAAATATTGAAGCTGATGGTTTTCAAAAAACCGTAAAAATCCTTAAAAAATAATGCTTAATTTTTTAGTTGCCGACAAAAATTGTCGGCAGCTTTTTATCTTTATGAAAAGACTATTTTTATTTATTTCAGTTATATTCTCATCTGTTCAGGCAAAAGCACAAATAGATCCCATTAAATATCCTACTTATACAGATATTGAAACGGCTCTGAAAAGTAATGAGACGGTTTATAGTATGAGTTTTAGAGACAAAGGTTTGTTCAATCTGCCTCCAGATCTTATAAAATTGAAATCTCTTTTTTTCTTAAATATAATGGGAAATAACTTAGAAAAAATGGGAGAAGAAATTTTTGTTCTAAAAGAACTGGAAATTTTAAATGCGAACAAAAATGATATTAAATACATTCCTGATGCAATTGGTGAACTCAAAAAGTTGAAAATTTTCTCAATAAATCTTAATAGCTTAACAAATATAAACTCAAAGATTGCAGGGCTTCAAAATCTAGAGTCTGTACACTTTGAATCTAATAATTTAAGCGTGTTTCCAGAAGCTTTATTAGATATACCTTCACTAGAAGAGATAAACCTTCATAGTAATCAAATAAGTTTTGTTTCTGAAAGGTTAGACAAAATAAAAAACTTGAAATATCTAAATCTTTCTGCTAATCAAATTAATGATTTAGGAAAAATAAAATTACCTAAAAAAATAAAATACATAGAATTACAAAAAAATAGAATTACGAATGTTCCTGAAGGGGTATTTCAATCTAAAAGCATTGAATACATGGATATTAGTTATAATGCTATTGTTTTAATTTCTCCAAAAATAAAAAATTTAAAGAATATAGTAAGCCTCAATTTAGCCCATAATAAATTAAAAGATCTTCCTGAAAATATGCGGCTTTTGAAAAATCTTAAAACGCTTATTTTAGCAGGAAATCCTATGGAGAAAGCTACCATAGAAAGGCTTAAAATTTTAATGCCCAATACAACAATATATTTTTAATAAGATGGAGTATTATAAAAGCCATCAACAGAAATACTTTAATAGTATGAAGTAATTATGACGATGAAAAATAGGGTAGCTGTAATGCAGATACTAAATACAGATTTACTCCTCTTTTATATATAATGCTCATTAATTAGTTCTTCGTGGTTTTATTCAATGCATTATTAATTTAAGGATAGATTTGTATCAAAATAGACGTTTTTTCAAATAATTACAAATTAGCTGAAGAGAATAAAGCCTGTATTTATTAATTATCCAGAAGCTAATTTTTTTTACAGTAATATGATTATTGATTACCAAATAAGTAATATTATATGGTTTTAAGAGCTTAATAAGAATAGCTGTAATAGCTATATTATTCGCTTCAATACTCACTTTTGGTTTCATTTGAAGCATTTTTGAATTATATAAAAATTTTACTTCTCCATAAATTCCAAGTTCGTATATTGCTTGTTCCAAATTAACATTTTTAAGCGATATCGTAATTTTTTTATCTCTGAAATTACTAGCCTTTAGAGCATTTGAAAATGCAAGAATTATTATTAAAAAATAAAATTCTTTTTAATATTCTTAAGAACTGGAAATCGTTTACTATTCATCTGCCTAAGATATTCCATAAAAAGCTGATCAAATTTTAAACTAAAAAAGAGAGAATCTTTAATTATAATATACTAATTCAAAATAGGTAAATAAAAAAACTTCTCTCTTATTTAATTGTATTAAATATTAATTTTAAATTTTAGCAAAAATATTAGTGTAATAGTTGCGACCATTAATTTCACTTTTTTTTATTGAAATCCCGACCTTATTAAAATCTCCTTCGATATTTTTTTTGTGCTCAGGACTTTTAAGCCATGCATCAAGGGCAGCTTCTGGAGTTTTATAATTATATGCTATATTTTCTCCAACTTTTAGAGCTCCTAAGACTTTTATTATATTTTCAGACCGGTCTACAAAACCATATGGTTCACTGCGTAGTTTGTTATCATATAAGTATTTTGTTCTTCACACTTGTTAGAAATATGATCACTTATTGTCAAAATACTGAGCCCCATACTAACTCTATACTCATTTATCAATCTGATCGTTTCTAATTCGTCAGCATTATGGATATAACTTTTCTCTATTTCAGGGGCATTATTAACAATTTCATCAGATGTATCCGAAGCACAAGAATTTATAGTTAAAACGGCATTTGCAATAAGCATGATAAGTATTCTATTCATCTCATTATTATATGGTAAGCATTATTTTAATTAGGTTAAATAGATTTGTGTGGCAAAATAACGGTACTTAATGTAAGGAGGAAAAAAAATGCCTACTCATATATACGTATGCGTAGAGATGTGTATTTGCAGAAAAAAGATTATTCCAATGAAACTAGAGATGTTTTCTTTGGTATCTATTTTATTGTTAGATATTTAATGTTTGCATTGAGGTCCTATATTGATAAAATGGTTTTTTGGAATGGTAACATCGTTTTGGCAACAAAACGGAATGTTTTGTCGCTGTTAGTTCGCTCATTGCTATTGCATTATTTTTTTAATGCTATTTTAGTTAGGTATATCTTCGGGAGAATGATATAGACTGAAATAATATTATGGGTAGTAGTATAAAATATAGGAAGATTAAAGAGGGTTCGATGTCCTTTTTATACTGTGAAAGGGTTAAAATTCAATTAAGTTTATTTTTTTGTTGGTACAATTTTATTTAAATGCAGAAATGGTATTTACAAATGAAACTTAGTTAAGCTAATTTAGAAGTCTTTTTTGATGCAGTTACCGTTTCAGTATTATTATTTACTGGTACTGTGTAAAAGCAGCAGAACAATATATTCTGACCTATATTATATAAGATGCCTTATAAAATGAATCGTCGGTGACTCATACAATAAAGATATCAGCTGCAGCTTGTAATAATTTGGAAAATTGTTTTCACAGTAAGACAAAAAACAAAAAAATAAATATTTGTACTCTGCCAATAGGGTTTATATTATATTGGTAGGGCGAGAAGGTTTCTAGATAAGCAGACTACATTATTAAAAAATTAAAAAGGAAAAATCTAAATTTAAAGAGTAATTCTTTAGGTAGTTGCTAATTTTTGAAATTCAATGCGAGGAAGGAGTATTTGAGAATTTTTTTATTTTTATCGGATAGACTTCAGGTAATGTAAAATCGGAAAAAGAGATGAATCAATTTTATTTAAATTTAATTTATCGAATCTTTATGTAAAAGAAGAAAAAAATAACGGAATTTTGAATCAAGAATTTAACATTGATAGACATAATCATAGAAGGTAAATTACAAATTAAATTAGAATGAGATCTATTATAATTTATATTAAATTGGAGAGCTTATTGCTTTAATTATATGTTGATTACGAATTAAACGCCTACTCAAAATAGTATTTCTGCAAAATAAGTATAGGAAAAAACAGTAATAAAAATATTTTTCTTTTACTTAATATTTTATTTTTTCTAATAATCTCTATTAGTTTATATGAAACAAGATAAAAAGAATCATTTTAATGATGCTAAAATGATTTTTCATTTATTCTATGTCCAATTTTATCCATAATAATTATAATTTTATTTAAAATCTTCTAAAACGAGTAGTTTTACGTATATATGAGTAGTTGTCTTTTATTATATAAAGTTGATTATTCTTTACTTTCGCACAAAATTTAAGGTTAATACATGACATTAGTTAAGTGAAATTCTTAATAATTAATCGTAGTCTAAATAGTGTTAATTTAATATGCAAATTACTGAAAAATATTTGCTTTTTATTGAAACAGTAAATTTTATATAATCTATAAATAATTTTTGGAATGTTGTTTATATGTTAGGACTAATGTGTTGCTGTGAAACTATTATCTGATTTTTTAATTACTCCTTGTATGCAATCGAAAATTATCATATGTTTTTTTTTTATTTTTTCACATGCTTTATTTTCACAGAATAAAGAAAAAGTAGATTCCTTATTAATAGAATTAAAGACTATAGTTTATTTTAAAAAAGCTTTGATAAAAGCAGATAAGGCTTTGGAAGTTTCTAAATCTATAAATTATAAAGAAGGGATAATAAAGTCAAATTTAGCAAGGATATCATTGTATTTTGAGCATTTTGATAATAGTGAATGCTTAAAAATAATTGATGAGATTGAGCCTGAAATTTTGAATTCAAAGAATCCTATCTTTATTTCGAAATTATCATCTATTAAGGGACTATTGTATATTCGCTTGAATTTAAAGGAGTGTGCAAAGCAGCAACTAGATAAAGCATTACTTGTTGCAAATCAAATCACTGATAATAATGAACGTCACTACGCAAAAGGCAAAGTTTATTTATCATTTGTGGCTCTGTACGACTATGAGGCAGAAAAAAATCAATTTGCTATAGTTTTAAAGTACCTTAAGCTTGCTTATGGAGAATTGTCTTTGGTGAAAAGTGATTTTCATAATGAAGCTTTGGTGGTAGCCTGCAGTGCTTTGGGATCCTATTATTCGCATACAAACGATTTTAATTCCGCAAAATTTTATTTCAATAAAGCAATCGCTGTTTCCGAAGCGTTACATTGTGCTAAGTGTGGGATATATTCATTTAACAGAATTGCAAAAATGTTTTATAACATGGATGATTATGATAATGCGATATTGAATTACGAAAAGTCTCTTGAAATTAGTAAAATATCAGAAAATGTTAGCATGATACAAGAAAACTATACGGATCTTTCGTTAGCATATGAAAAAGTAAAGGACGATAAAAAGCAAAAAGAAGCTTTAAAAGAATTAAAAAATATTAGAGATAGTATAGATCTTAATAATAAATTATCTATTGGAACTGCAGTAAAAGGAATTATGGATGATATAGAATTAGAGAATAGTTCTAATACGGATAAATTTAAACGGTACATAATAGTTGGATCTGTTTTGTGCCTTTTTCTTTTCTATATTTTTTTGACGTATTTAAAGAAATATAGATTAGAAAAAGAGAATAGAGCGAAGCTTGAGGGATTTTTGAATGAAAAATTATTTTTAATTCAGTCAATGAATTCTAATAAGGATTCTATTGAAAAAGAAGAAGAATTAAAAAAAGTAGTTCATATGGCCATGACAAATGACTTATTGTTTTTTGAAAATTTTAATGAGTTATTTCCAGATTTTAAAGCTAAGCTATTAAAAATAGATCCCTTTTTTAGAGTTAATGACTTAAAATTATGCTATTATTTGAAATTAAATTTTGATACAAAGGAAATTGCAAGATATACTGGAGATTCTGTTAAATCTGTTGAATTCAAAAAAATATCGGTTAAGAAAAAAAATTAATATTTCTTCGAAGGAAGATATAAATGCCTGGTTTAATAATTTATGATATTTTTTGCCGATTTTTTTTATGTAGTCGAAGGCTTTATGTCTAAGATACAAGTAAAAAAGAACGGGGCTTTTAAACAAAGCCCCGTTCTTTTTTATATTCTTTAATGGATCATTTATGATTAATCCCAATAATACACTGCACTTGTATTATTCATTTTAATGAGCTTTTTTAAATTAAACCTAAAGATTTTAAGATTGTTTTTCGTTAGTGATGGTTATTTATTTTAACCTTTCTTATTTTTTAATTTAAATTAGGTAAATAATCTTTTTATAATCTCAATAGAAAAAGAAAATTGTAAGTGTCTTAATAGTTTTCTTTCTAAGCTTTACCTCCATATAGATAGTTATGATCCTTTTTGACAAAAAATACAGAACTGTTTCTGTTGTTCTTTAACGTATTATAAATTTGATTTATAGTATTAATAAATACTCATATTCTGCTAACTAAATAATAGGATAAACTGTGATTTTAAGTTTCAATATTCATAAAATCAACGTTTTATATGTGATTTGTTTCTTTTTTTAATCAATGAAGCTATTTTATTATGTAAAGATGATGTCTAAGTTACTGATACTGTCTAAATCTTCCCACTAAATTTAAAATAATTGTAATTTTTATAAAAAAGCAATAAATTATAATCTGCTGATTTTTAGTTAATTACATTTTTTTTAGTACAGTGCGTAGTATTGAGTAGTGTTTTTTTTGGCTAAAACATGATTAGCACATTTAATTTGCACCAAAGAAATAAAGCATTTAAAATGTATTTTTTTCTTGTTTTTTTTCAAACCCAAAATTTAATAAATCTCTTGATAATGATGTAGGTCAGTTTGTGAAAAAGTATTGAATTTATTAAAATGTTAACTATTATGAATAAAAAAATACTCCCTCTGTTTGCGTTTATTTTAGGAGGCTATATTACAAATGCACAAGTTGGTATTGGTACAACTACACCAAATAATTCTGCACAACTTGATATTGTATCTTCAGACAAAGGAATTTTAATTCCTCAGGTTTCTTTGAAAAGTTCTAAAGACACTTCAACTATTACCAATGGAAATGTCAATAGCTTGTTAGTTTTTAATACTGCAACTATTTCGGATATTACTCCGATACTACTATTGGTTTTCTAATAGTTGGTTAAACTTGGCTATTCATCTGATAATCCTCTTAATCCAAGTAACCTAATTTGGGATCCAATTAATAACATTTTTAGTTATGTAGATGAAAAAGGTATTTCTCAAGTAGTTAATCTTTCAAAATTAATTCAAAAGAAC
>NZ_JBXBAV010000076.1:0-2518 GCF_056783245.1 Flavobacterium sp. TC780
GTTATTTCCAGGGGTAGGATCTACTTCATTAGCAGTTATACTAGCGCTGTTGGTATACGTTCCAGAGACATTGACTGTTGCAATGATAGTTAATGTAGCATTCGCTCCATTGGCTAAAGTACCAATCGCCCAGATTCCCGTTCCATTTGTATAGGTTCCGCTAACTGTGCTGGAACTTACAAAGTATAGCCAGAAGGTAAAACATCCGTTACGTTAACTCCTGTTGCAGCACTTGGGCCTGCATTAGTTGCTGTTAAGGTAAAAGTAACATTACTACCTACATTAGGCGTAGCAGTATTTATGGTTTTAGTTATACCAACATTAGACTGTGGAACCGGTGTTGGGGTAACACTAGAGGTATTATTTCCAGGGGTAGGATCTACTTCATTAGCAGTTATACTAGCGCTGTTGGTATACGTTCCAGAGGCATTGACTGTGGCAATGATAGTTAATGTAGCATTCGCTCCATTGGCTAAAGTACCAATCGCCCAGATTCCCGTTCCATTTGTATAGGTTCCGCTAACTGTGCTGGAACTTACAAAAGTATAGCCAGAAGGTAAAATATCTGTTACGTTAACTCCTGTTGCAGCACTCGGGCCTGCATTAGTTGCTGTTAAGGTAAAAGTAACATTACTACCTACATTAGGCGTAGCAGTATTTATGGTTTTAGTTATACCAACATTAGACTGTGGAACCGGTGTTGGGGTAACACTAGAGGTGTTATTTCCAGGGGTAGGATCTACTTCATTAGCAGTTATACTAGCGCTGTTGGTATACGTTCCAGAGGCATTGACTGTGGCAATGATAGTTAATGTAGCATTCGCTCCATTGGCTAAAGTACCAATCGCCCAGATTCCCGTTCCATCTGTATAGGTTCCGCTAACTGTGCTGGAACTTACAAAAGTATAGCCAGAAGGTAAAATATCCGTTACGTTAACTCCTGTTGCAGCACTTGGGCCTGCATTAGTTGCTGTTAAGGTAAAAGTAACATTACTACCTACATTAGGCGTAGCAGTATTTATGGTTTTTGTTATACCAACATTAGACTGTGGAACCGGTGTTGGGGTAACACTAGAGGTATTATTTCCAGGGGTAGGATCTACTTCATTAGCAGTTATACTAGCGCTGTTGGTATACGTTCCAGAGGCATTGACTGTGGCAATGATAGTTAATGTAGCATTCGCTCCATTGGCTAAAGTACCAATCGCCCAGATTCCCGTTCCATTTGTATAGGTTCCGCTAACTGTGCTGGAACTTACAAAAGTATAGCCAGAAGGTAAAATATCTGTTACGTTAACTCCTGTTGCAGCACTTGGGCCTGCATTAGTTGCTGTTAAGGTAAAAGTAACATTACTACCTACATTAGGCGTAGCAGTATTTATGGTTTTAGTTATACCAACATTAGACTGTGGAACCGGTGTTGGGGTAACACTAGAGGTGTTATTTCCAGGGGTAGGATCTACTTCATTAGCAGTTATACTAGCGCTGTTGGTATACGTTCCAGAGGCATTGACTGTAGCAATGATAGTTAATGTAGCATTCGCTCCATTGGCTAAAGTACCAATCGCCCAGATTCCCGTTCCATTTGTATAGGTTCCGCTAACTGTGCTGGAACTTACAAAAGTATAGCCAGAAGGTAAAATATCTGTTACGTTAACTCCTGTTGCAGCACTTGGGCCTGCATTAGTTGCTGTTAAGGTAAAAGTAACATTACTACCTACATTAGGCGTAGCAGTATTTATGGTTTTAGTTATACCAACATTAGACTGTGGAACCGGTGTTGGGGTAACACTAGAGGTGTTATTTCCAGGGGTAGGATCTACTTCATTAGCAGTTATACTAGCGCTGTTGGTATACGTTCCAGAGGCATTGACTGTAGCAATGATAGTTAATGTAGCATTCGCTCCATTGGCTAAAGTACCAATCGCCCAGATTCCCGTTCCATTTGTATAGGTTCCGCTAACTGTGCTGGAACTTACAAAAGTATAGCCAGAAGGTAAAATATCCGTTACGTTAACTCCTGTTGCAGCACTTGGGCCTGCATTAGTTGCTGTTAAGGTAAAAGTAACATTACTACCTACATTAGGCGTAGCAGTATTTATGGTTTTAGTTATACCAACATTAGACTGTGGAACTGGTGTTGGGGTAACACTAGAGGTATTATTTCCAGGGGTAGGATCTACTTCATTAGCAGTTATACTAGCACTGTTGGTATACGTTCCAGAGGCATTGACTGTGGCAATGATAGTTAATGTAGCATTCGCTCCATTGGCTAAAGTACCAATCGCCCAGATTCCCGTTCCATTTGTATAGGTTCCGCTAACTGTGCTGGAACTTACAAAAGTATAGCCAGAAGGTAAAATATCCGTTACGTTAACTCCTGTTGCAGCACTTGGACCTGCATTAGTTGCTGTTAAGGTAAAAGTAACATTACTACCTACATTAGGCGTAGCAGTATTTATGGTTTTAGTTATACCAACATTAGACTGTGGAACCGGTGTTGGGGTAACACTAGAGG
>NZ_JBXBAV010000077.1:0-17837 GCF_056783245.1 Flavobacterium sp. TC780
AGCAGGTATTTCGCATACTTTAGAAAGTGTTGGTAATGATATTACTTCTGTTGTTAATGGTATAAGTCAAAGAGTAAATGCGGTTAATAAGGTTGATTTAACTCTTAATGGTAATTTATTGGAAAGTTCAGTAAATGGTATTCCAGCAAAAGCATTAGATGTAACTTCATTAAAAGTAGAACCATGGAATGTATTTGGAGGTACTTCTCAGGCTACATCAAATTCAGATCAGATTTATACTAAGGGAACTTGGGTAGGGATTGGTACAGATAAAAAGTCAGGCGCCGGAGACGAAGCTCTATATGTAAACGGTAAAATAGCGAACAACTACTTCGGTATATGCGGATTATGTCTTTGAAGATTACTTCAAGGTTACTCAGACTTAAAAGCTGATTATGAATTTAAATCATTAGATGCTGTTGAAAAATTCATTATTGAAAACAAGCATTTGCAGAGTATTCCAATTGGTAAATTGGAAAAAACGGATGGGGGATATGCTATTGATCCAACAGAATTAGGGGTTCAAAATCTTGAAAAAATTGAAGAGTTATACTTACATACTATTGAACAGCAAAAACAAATCAATTTAAAAGAAGAGCAAATTAATAGATTGAAAAAAGATGCGCAAGAGATGAAAGCAAGATTGGAACGATTAGAAGCGGCATTATTATCTCATAAGTAAGTCACGGAAAAAGTAAAGAGCAAAGAATTCGTTTTTTTAATGGGAGAGTTAATGTTGTAAGTAGTATTAGTATGGGTTTTGAAAATATGATTGAAATACTTCAACATCAAATACCTTTCCTCTCCCAAAAAAAACATCAAATAAATTGAAGTTAAATCAATTTATTCTTTAAAAATAATAGGTGGAGATTATTGATATAAGTAAAATTAATTTTTATGAATGTCCATTATTTTATGGTAGTAATGGCAGATAATCTCCTTGGGGAGGGTGTGTATATCTATTGGATAATTACGAATAATGATTGGGGGCAAACATTGTAATATCATAAGATGGATATCATGCCCTCTCAAAATTATAAAATGAAAATATATGGAAAGAATATTCAACGCATTATTTCTCATGATGTTGCTGCTAGTAGGTAAAACTAATGCCCAGACCGTAAATCTTGGAGAACTTGCAATTTCGTCTGGAACAATATTGGCTTCGAAATTCAATTTTGATAAATCATACAGGTACGCTTGTAAATGACGGAGAACTTGTTATTAGTTCTGATTTTAATAATGACGGATTAGTTTTTTTTACAGACAAGTAGCAAATCATACGAAGTTTGTGGAAAAAAACATCAAAAGATATCAGGAAGTTCTCCTGCTGAATTTACAAAATTCAATAATTTAATTTTTGATAATAATTCTAAGCAGCCTGCATTTGAAGTTTCAGGTAATATAAGTATTTCGGGAAGCACTGATTTTAGTAAAGGAATTGTCAAAATAAATAATTCTGGCGGATCAATTGTTTATGAAAAGGATGCAACGCATATTAACACGGATAATGAAAGTCATATAGAGGGGTATATAGAAAAAGTTGGAAATACTGATTTTTCATATCCAACAGGAGATAATTCTCACTACCGTTATGCTAAGATTATCCAACAAATGCGAGTGTGAATACTTCTTTGCAGAGGGAAATATTTTTTACAAAATTCAAGCTTAATTTACCCTCATTCAAGTAAAGCTGGTAATCTTGAGCGCATTGATGATAAAGAGTATTGGGAAATAGAAAACGAGTCGGAGATCCCGAAATTATGATTACACTTTTACTTGGGATCAAAGTACAACACCTGATTTTATTTGGAAAGATCTAAAAACATCAGATCTAAATGAAGAGGTAGTTACCATTGTGAGGTGGGATAAGGATCAAAAACTTTGGGTTGATGAAAGTGGAGTGGTAGAAATTGATGCAAATGGCGTTGGATCTGGTACAGTCACTACTTTTTCTAAAGTATCTGGTTTTGGTGCGTTTACTTTAGCAAGAACTAAAAAAAGCACCAAAGATGATGGATATGTTTTTATTTATAATGCTGTTAGTGCGAATAATGATGGGAAAAATGATTTTTTTAGGATTGATGGGATTCAAAAATACCCAAATAATAAGGTAACGATATATAATCGTTGGGGAGCAAAAGTTTTTGAGACAACTAATTATGATTCTAAAGGAAATGTTTTTAATGGATATGCTGAATTTCAAGGGAAAAGTGCAGCAAACAACAACAGTACACTTCCCACAGGAACCTATTTTTATGTTTTAACTTATGAACTAAAAAATGGAGGTACTTCCAGAAATGTTAAAAAGTGGGCTATTTATATTTAAGTGATAATTAAAGACAAAATAGATAATAAAATGAATATTAATTATAGAGTTGTTGTGCTTATAATACTTTGTAGTGTCCATGGCTTTTCTCAGCAGGATTCTCAGTATACGCAGTATATGTACAATACAATGAATATAAATCCAGCTTATGCCGGTCAGAGAGAAGTGCTGAGTGTTTTTGGTTTGCATAGAGCCCAATGGGTAGGGATAGATGGAGCACCTTCTACGAGTACTATTGCAGCACATGCTCCGATAAATAATACTAATTTAGGAGTTGGGGTATCATTTGATAATGATAAAATTGGACCTTCTAATGAAAATCAGTTTACAGCTAATGTGTCTTATAGGATTAATGCTTCAGACAATTATAAAATTTCCTTTGGATTAAATACATCTATATCGAATTTAAAGATTGATTATACTAAACTTGATGTATACAATCCTGATGATGTACTATACCAGAATAATGTTAGTAATTTTTCTCCAAATTTTGGTGCAGGAATATATTTTTACTCTGATTATACTTATGTTGCTCTATCTGTTCCAAGACATTTTGGAAAGTAAGCACTATAAAGACGGTGAGGTTTTTTCGACGGCAAAAGAAAGAATGCATTTCTATCTAATGGGGGGACATGTTTTTGAGATTAATCCGTCGTTATTATTTAAGCCTACAATGTTAGTAAAAGTGGTGCAGGGTGTATCTCCTCAAGTAGATCTTTCGGCAAATTTCCTTATCAATGAGAAATTTACGGCAGGGCTTTCTTATAGATTTGGATCAGCATTTAGTGCAATGGCTGGCTTTCAAATCACAGAAGGGTTATTTGCTGGTTATGCTTATGACAGAGAAACTTCTAGGATAGCAAATTTTAGCTCGGGTTCTCATGAAGTTTTTCTACGTTTTGAAATTTTTGAATATTTTGACAGAGTAGTTTCACCTAGATTTTTTTAGATCAAAGGTTAAAGTTAAAAGTGATTATAGTTGAGATTGTAAAATTAATAGGGAATGAAACAAGAAATAAAAATTTTAGTGTGTGATAAAAATCAGACATTCTTCAGATATTTTCGGAAAAAATTTCCTCAGGTTAATTTTAGTTTTTTTTCTAATGTAAAAGAGGAGTCTTTTTCGTTTGATGAATTTGATCAGATTATTTTTATTCAGGAAGGACCTGTAGAAGAGTATATGGTATTCTTTAAACAATTTGAAGATGAAAATTCCAATAATTTTTGGAATTTTTAATCGAAAGCCTGTTTCAGCTAAATATCAAATTAATGAAATTAGTAATATAAAGTTATTGTATATGCTTGAGACAAAAAGAGAGATTAGTGTTCAACTTAAAAATTATATTGAAAGTTATAGTTTTTGAAGTAAGTCCTATTTAGAAAGAAATAAAATATGTTTTTTTATTCTAGACATATTTGACCTTATTTCTGATTGCTTATTTATGTTGTTACATTCTATAATTGATTCTTTTATGATTAATTTTTAATAGTAAAAAAAAAATGAATGTTATTATAATCCCATTAATTGATCATAAAAAGTATACTGTTAATGGACATACCGTATATAAAAATGAGTTTGAAAACTGGACATGTAGTATTGATTTGTCTAATACTGAGATTCAAGCTTTCTTGATTTATGAAAAATTAATTATAAGTAATAGTAATGTCAGGAAACATACAAAAGCAACCTATTGTGGTTAAAGAAGAGATTGATTGTTAGGGTATTATTTAAAAGTTTTTTCTAAAAGATAGATTTATAAGAGAATGAATATACGTGTGATTTAAAGATCATATTAAGAGGGCTTCCATTTGATATAACTCGAATGGCTGCTGTAGCTAGTGTAGAGGCTCCATTTGGTATATCTTTAAGTTGTAGCTTAAAAATGAATAATGCTAATAAAGTTATTTTAGAGATTTCTTTTATTCAGCTTAGTCCTGGCTCTTGGACAAATGTTGGATATTCTCTTCGTGTACTATTTATAAATAGCAACTAGAAACTATAATAAAAATGTTAAAATTAGGAAAATTTGTAATTACGAAAAAGTCAGATGGGATGTTTCAATTTGATTATCGAGATGTCAATGATATGATAATACTTTACAGTGGAAGTTATACAAGAAAAGTGGCGTGTTTAAATGGAATAGAATCGGTAAAACGAAATTCTAAAGATAGCTTTAGATTTTGTAAAAAAACTTCTCTAGGTGGTGATTTCTTCTTTAATCTGAAGTCCTTTAATGGTAAAATTATTGCTGTGAGTGAATTTTTTGAAGACAGAAACTTGCGTAATAACGCAATCGATTTAATAAAAAGAGCTGCAGAAAATGCTTTTATCGAAGATCAGTCAAAATTAAAAAAATATAAAGAAACAAGTTATTAATGAACAAAGAATACTCTAAATATAGTACTTAAAATTGAATGATTATATATTGAAGAAATTATATCTAGTACAATAAAAATTCTCTAATTATTTAAAGGTTAAATTAAGGAATTTGTATGTATAATTTGAGAAAGCTGCTTAATTAGTGGCTTTTTTTGTTGTATTAATTACCAATAAGTTAAGTAGTGACAAATTGTATATAAAGTATGAATAGCCATAAAATTAATATTAAAGAGTTGTATGAGCAACCTGGCGTTTTCGAGTTAATGAATGCGTTAGAAAAGGGGCTTTTTAGATACGGTATTGATTTTTACTTTATTGGAACGATTATATCAGAATCAGTAGATAATCAATCTTTATCAGAAAAGGGAATCGAAAAAATTGATTTTGTAATTTTTATTAATGATAAGAATGCATATGTGAATCTTATCAGCTATTTAATCAATACACAGGGGTTTTGTTTTCACCAGAATAGAGGATTCGCTCTGTGTTGGAAGAATGGCAAACGTGTACATTTAATTCCATTTGATGAAATTGATGCTAGACCATATCATACTGTAATTTATTATGTTGGAAGATTCGGAATGAATATTTCGGAGGTAAAAAAAGCAACTGATGTTGTAGTATCATATAATTTTAAGTTTTGCGAATTATCAGAAATTATACTATTTAAAATACTTGCTTTTCAGGATAATCCAAAAACAGGCAGAGATTATATTGGAGATATTAGTAAAATATTGAAATGTTTTTTTGAAATGTATGCTAATTTAATTTATGAAAAACACACCAATCTATTTACTGGATCAGATGTAAATCCAATTTGGATCTCCGCCAGAATAATAGGAAGAGATCTGGCCAAACTAACGCAGCAGAATAAAAAAAGTAAGCTGGTAATAAATGCATTATTAATAAATAGGGAGATTAACTCTGTTTTCTATGACGTACCAATAGTAATGTCCTCCTTTTTTCAGAACACTATCAATGACTGCGTTAAAATACTAGAACAAATGAAAAAAGGCTACTTAGAATAGCATTTTATCATGCAGGTAATTACATAATAAGTCACTTTATTCTTTCATAGTAATTTAATGATTAAGTATTTGTTTTCTAAGCTTTATTGTTTCTAATGTCAGATGTTACTTATAGTATTGTCATGAGAAATAAATTCCATAACTCTTAATCAAGTTTTTTAACATAAATTAAGATAAAATGAGCCGTAATTATCGAAAGAATAACTGTTAATATTGTGTTAATGTAAAAGAGGTGTTTTTAATATATCTATAGAATTATTAGTCTAAAAACTACATTTGTAATTAATTATTTGGTTTTGAAAGAAATAAGCTGTAAAAACAATACTTAATAAAATTTCATGTCATTTCAGGAATTTACCATTTATTATTTCATTTGTTTTTAACTAATTTTTAAAATTTTGAAATATGAAATTGAAATTGAAATGGATTTTTATTGCATTGACAGCATTGTTTATGCAGCTCTCTTTTGCACAAGAGAAAACCGTTTCTGGAGTAGTTTCTGATGATTTAGGAGCTATTCCAGGAGTTAATGTTATTGTTAAAGGCACAAAAAATAGTGCTCAGACAGATTTTGATGGAAAGTATGCTGTAAAAGCAAAAACGGGAGATGTTTTATTGTTTTCGTTTGTAGGAATGAAAGATAAATCAGCAATAGTTGGCAGTTCTAATACAATAAATGTTAGTTTAGAGTCTGTTGCTGAAATGATGGATGGAGGCATTGTTGTAGGTTTATGGAGTTCAAAAAGAAAAGAAGTTACTGGTTCTATTTCTAAGATTGGAGGGAATGAAGTTGCAAATCTTGTAGTTCCAAGTTTTGAAAGTGCCTTAGCGGGTAGAGCTTCAGGGGTGCAAGTCGTAACTAATAGTGGTATTATTGGAGCAGCTCCAGTAATTAGAATTAGAGGGATAGCTTCTATTTCTAGTGGCAGTAGTCCTTTAATTGTTGTAGATGGTATGCCAATTGTTTCTGGTGATATAGGAACTACGCTTGTAACTAATGCGTTAGGGGATATTAACCCTGCAGATATAGAATCATATGAAATATTGAAGGATGGTGCAGCTACTGCAATCTATGGTTCCAGAGCGGCTAATGGAGTTATATTGATAACTACAAAATCAGGAAAGAAAGGTACGTTAAAAGTAAATTTGACTAGTACTTTGGGGATTGCTAGTGCGGCTAAAAGACATGATTTGTTACAAACCCCCGATTTTATAAAAATCTCTAATGAAAAGACTGCGAATGCTGGTATAGCAGCGTGGGCGGTAGGAGATCAATACAATACAGATTGGCAAGGAGCTATTTTTAGAAATGCTCCGCAGACAAATCATTCGTTATCATTTAGCGGAGGTTCAGATAAAACGAAATATTTTTTATCATTAGGGCTAACAGAGCAAGAAGGGATTAATATAGTCAATGATATGAAGCGATACTCAATAAGAGCCAATATTGATCAGGATATTAATAGTTGGTTAAGTATTGGTACTAATTTAAGTGTGACAAGAACAGAGTACAACGGGTTGAGTACAGGTGCAAGTGGGCTTTCAGGAAATATTTTTAATGTCATCAGACAATTACCCAACACACCGATTTACGACCCGGCAGATCCAACGGGATATAATTTATCTCCTAATAATGCTAATGTGGGGAGATGGCAAAATACAACTGATGTAGGTGATAATATTACAAATTTAATTTACACCTTAAATCATAATAAGTACTATTCAAAAACGAAGCGTACCTTGGCAAATATTTTTGCTAATGCTAAAATCACTTCTGATTTAAGTTTTAGGCTTCAACTAAGTGCAGATGATGCAACAGAAAACGGTTTTAGATATTGGAACCCTGTTCATGGTGATGGTCGTTCTTCTAATGGTACTCTAGATAATAGGACTTTAGAATATTTTACATGGAACTGGCAAAATGTTTTGAACTATAAAAAAACATTTGCAGAAAATCATAATGTTGGAATTACAGCAGTAGCCGAATATCAAAAACAAACATATAATTATTTTTTTGGTTCTGGAAGTGATTTATTAAGTGATTTCTATAATAAGGGACTAGTTACTAATGCATATGCAACTAAAGATTCGGGAGGTTCTATGTCTGAGAACGGAATTATGTCTTATTTGGCTCGAGGGACTTATAATTACAAGGAAAAATATTTCATTCAGGGATCTATAAGGAGAGATGGGATTTCTAAATTAGGAAATGATACGAGATGGAATAGTTTCCCGGGTGTTTTCGGCAGGTTGGACAGTTTCAAAGGAAAACTTTATGGCCTCAATAAATAATACGATTTCTGAATTAAAACTTAGGGGTTCTTATTCAGAAGTAGGAAACACAGACATCGGTAATTACCCATATAGAGGCCTAACAGTAAGCTCGCCTTACGGAACTTTAAATGGTATTGGATACTCTCAATTTGGGAACGAACAACTGCAATGGGAGCAAAGTGAAAAAATTGATTTTGGTGTAGATTTAGGTTTGTTTGATAACCGTCTTAATCTAACCTTTGATTATTACGAAAATAATATCGATAAATTAATTTTGGCGGTACCAGTTGCCACATCTTTGGGAGTTCCTGATAATACGATGAATAAAAATATTGGGGAATTAGTGAATAAGGGGTATGAATTTTCTGTAAATTTTAAAGCATTTAATACAGAAAATTTCACTTGGGATGTAGCAGCTAATTTAACTCTTTCTAAAAATCAGGTAACAAGTGTTTTTAATGGACAAGATATTATAGGAGGAACTTCTACAGATAGTAATATTGCTCCTAACATCGTAATTAGAGTAGGAGAATCAATAAACTCTTTATATGGTTTCGAGTATTGGGGAGTAAATAAAGCCAATGGTAATCCTGTTTATTATAAAGCTGATGGCAGCTTAGTTCAAGGAAAATTGCCAGGCCTTACTTATGCAACATTTGACCCAAATAACCCAACAGATGTTTCTAAAGCTGCAGCATTGACAAATGATGATAGAAAGATATTAGGAAATACGCTACCTACTTATTTTGGCTCGTTTAATTCAACTATGAGATATAAAAATTTAGATTTTGGTTTTATGTTCAGATTTAGTGGTGGAAATAAAATTTTTAACAGCACAAGAAGAGAGCTAATGAATCAGAATTTTAATAATAATGGGACTGAAATTTTAGGCAGATGGCAAAGTGTTGAGAATCCTGGTGATGGATGGACTCCTAGGTTATATGCAAGTTCAAATTCTTCAACAAATCTTTCTGGAAGTGCAACATCGCGTTTTGTTGAAGATGCAGATTTTATTTCACTAGACAATTTGACTATTGGTTATACTTTACCTAAATTATTATTAGACAAAATTAAAGTGGATAATTTTAGAATTTTTGCACAAGCTCAGAATGTGTGGCTTATTAGTAAATATAAAGGACTTAATCCAGAAATGGAAAGATCGGGTGTAGATATTAATGGTACTCCTAGAGCTAAGGTAATATCAGTAGGGATAAATGTAAGCTTATAAAAATATATGAAAAAAATAATAAAAATAATGCTGTTTTCTGTTGTTGTACTCGGGATGAATGCATGTACAGAAGAAAAAATTTTAGATTTAAATCCAATAAATAACATATCTGAGGAAGATGCTTTTTCAACAGCTTCGTTAGTTGGATCTTATATGAACGGTGTGTACAATGCAGCGGCCATAGGTCAGTATAATCTTGGGCCAAATACTGGTAGAGGATTTATTTGGGGAGCAGCTTTTGTACAACAGGGAGATACCAGAGGAGAAGATGTAGTAAGTACAGCAACGTTTTATCAAAACACATACACAGCTGCTTATGATGCTACTACAGCTAATAATGTATACTATTGGGTAGATGGGTATCGATTAATTAATAGATGTAATCTTATGATTGAAGGGGTGAATACGGCAGTTTCTAATGGTGTTATTACTGCTGCTGTTGGAAATGATTATATAGGGCAAGCAAAATTTTTGAGAGCAATAACTCATTTTGAATTATTAAACCATTTTGCAAGACCATACAATTTTACTGCTGGTGCTTCTCACCCTGGAGTGCCTTATAGAGAAGTAGGCGTTAATACTGAAGCAGAAGTTACAGCTGAGACAGCAAAACCACGAAATACTGTTGCAGAATGTTATGTGAAAATTTTAGCAGATTTAACAGATGCTGAAAGTTTAATAACAACCAACATAATAGCAAAAGCATCCAAAAATGCTGCAATTGCATTTAAAACCAGAGTATATCTTCATAAAAGAGACTGGGCAAATGTAATTGCTGAAGGGACAAAGTTAACATCGTATTCCTTGACTCCTACACCAATGGGGCCATTTGTACCAGCAAATAATTTAACTAATCCAGAATCGATATTTTCTATACAGCATTCTCCAACGAGTAATCCAGGGAACAATGGTGCCTTAGCAATTATGCACAAAAATAGAGGATTAATAGCTATTAGCCCAATTATTTGGCGAAATCCTAAATGGCTTTCAGATGATAAAAGAAGAGAAGAGACTTATGATGGAGCAGGGAATGCTACAGGGATGGTAGTAACATCAGGAAGTTTAAAAGTTACTAATAAATATTCAGATGATACAAATAAAACTGATGCAGCACCTGTAATTAGATACGCAGAAGTATTATTAAATATGGCAGAAGCCCAAGCTCGATTAGCAGCACCAAATTTAACGGAGTCACTGAGATTGTTAAACCTTGTAAGAAATAGATCTTTGGCAAATCCTACAACTCAGACCTATACAGCTGCCTCTTTGCCCACAGCTTCAGATTTAGTTAAGGCTATTTTGTTAGAAAGAAGAATCGAATTTTTGTCAGAGGGACGCAGATGGTCAGATATTCATAGACTTCAAAAGGACGATATTGCTCCTATTGATGGTATTCCAGGAAAACTGGCTAATGGATCAGTAAACGCTAATTTATATACTTTAGGAAGTCCGTACACAGGCCCTTATGGCGTAGCTGCTATACCAAGTGAAGATCGTAGGTTTTTATGGCCAATACCACAACTTGAAAGAAATACCAATCCAGGTTTAGAACAAAACCCGCTTTGGTAAAATAAACGATAATTGTTTTTGTTTTATTTATTTTGAAAAATCCGGTTACTTTTTGGTAGCCGGGTTTTTCTTCTTTAATTAGATTCCTGTTTTACATTATATAGTATAGATTAAATATTTTAATAATGGCTTACAATAAGGATTTGTCTAAACACCATAAAATTTATTATACTTCATAGCGTAATTTTATTATTTTAAAATTAGGACTTATTAAATAGGGAGTAGAAGCCTATGCATTTAATAATTACCATTACTAAATAGAGTATCAGTCTAATTGGTTTTTTATGAAAATATTTTTTTGTTTAACTGTTATAAAAGTGAAGTTGATGTTTTTTAATAATAAAATGTTCTGTTTTTTGTTCTTAATAAGTTCCTCCATTTTTGGACAATCAAAATCCGATGAGTGGCATTTATATACCGATTCTAGGGAAAACTATTATGGCGTTACTGTTGCCAATGGGAAAATTGGAATTGTTAGTGATAAAGTTCCATTAAAGACGAAAGAGGTTATTTTGAATAATATTTATGATAAAAGTGCTGAAAACGGTGTGAGTAGGATTGTTCGTGGAATCGAATTTTTGAATTTGCATCTTTTTATAAACGGACAAGAGGTACTATCAGATCAGATCACTAATTGGAGTCAGGTTGTCGCAATGAAGAGGGGAGCTGTACAACTTCCTTTTCATTTAAAGATTTTGCAAATATTAGCTACACCATTTTAGCCAACAGAGCATTGCCTTTCTCTGCTATGGCAATAATTGAAATTGCACCCAATAAAGACATAGAAATTACTGCGAATAATTATATGACTATCCCTGACGAACTCAAAAACGGAAAAAGAGAGTTTCGCAAGTTGCAGGATAATCAATTTGTAATGCCCGTTTTTCATACCACAGCAGAAACATTTACAGGCAAGTATATTGTTGCGACATCTACCTCTTTTCTTTTTGATGGTCCTGCAGCAACTTTAATACAAACGGGTGATGAAGTTGGTTTTACAAAAAAATTGGTGAAAGGTAAAAAATACCGCTTTGCAATTGCGGGGGGTATTTGTACATCAAAAGAGGCAGCAGATCCTTTTAATGAATCCGAAAGGCAAGCTATTTATGCATTGAAAGAAGGAATCGATAATTTACTTGATAGGCATAAAAAAGCATGGGAAAAGCTTTGGAATACGGGAGATATACAAATATCAGGAGATCTTAATGTACAGCAGAAAGTACGTTTTGCGCTGTATAATTTATACGCATCCGTTCGTCAGGATTCGAGACTTAGTTTAGCTCCAATGGGATTGACTTCACAAGGATATAACGGACATATTTTTTGGGATAGTGAACTTTGGATGTTTCCAGTTCTTTTGGCTTTGCAGCCAGATATGGCAAAATCGTGTTTAGATTATCGATCCGATCGACTGGAAAAAGCAAAAGAAAGAGCTTTCAATTATGGCTATAAAGGGGCTATGTATCCATGGGAGTCAGATGATACGGGTGAAGAAGTTACACCTACATGGGCAGTTACAGGTATTTATGAACATCATATAACTGCTGATGTTTCAATAGCTTTTTGGAATTATTATACCAGTACACAAGATAAAGATTGGTTAAAGCAAGAGTATAAGGTTCTGAAAGAAACAGCCGATTTTTGGGTGAGCCGTGTTATTAAAAATGCCGATGACAGTTATTCGATTCTGAATGTTGTTGGCGCCGACGAATATGCACAGCATGTGGATGATAATGCATTTACAAATGCAGCTGTTATCGAATCATTAAAAAATACAATAAAAGCAGCTGCAATTTTGGGTGAATCTATAGATCCGCGATGGAAAGAGATTTCAGATAAATTAGTAATTCATACTGCAAACGGAATTACTCAGAACTACAAAGGCTATAAAGGAGAAATGATTAAACAAGCAGATGTTAATTTATTAGCCTATCCATTGCATGTTATAACTAACAAGGCTCAGATCGAAAGAGATTTAGACTATTATGCCGAAAAAATAGACAAAAAGGATGGCCCGGCAATGACTGGGGCATTTTCTCTGTCTTATATGCCCGTTTGGGCAATAAAGAAAAAGCATATGCCTATTTTTTGAAATCATATGTACCTAATAGCCGCCCACCTTTTGGTGTACTTTCTGAATCTGCAACTAGTAATAATCCCTATTTTGTTACAGGTGCTGGCACAATGCTTCAGGCAGTAATTTATGGATTTGGAGGTGTTGAGCAATCTGATTCTGGGTTTAAATATAATAAAGGTCTTTTGCCAAAACAATGGAAATCGCTAAAAATAATAGGGTTGGGAACTGATGAAAGAACGGTTATAATTGAGCAATAATCCGGAGATTATAAATAGTAATTTATACATGTTTTTTGAGGCTAAATTTTAAAATTACGTACCACTATTTTTGTATTGGGTTTTTCTTATTTGCCTAAAAAAATCTTTTCCTCAAAGGTTTAAAATATCTTCATTGTTAAGAACAGTCGTCCTGAAATGCCAAATTTTTATAGTTCCTTTTCTTGATTGCGTAGTATTGCGTAGTATTTATTTTGTATAAACAAAAAAAATGCACAAACATTTGCATTTAAGAAAATTTTTATGATAAAGAAGAATTTAGTGGCATTTTTGACACTAGGATTGTTTAGTATACCATTTATAAGTTTTAGCCAGACGGGCATTAATACGGAAAATCCACAAGGTATTTTTCATGTAGATGGAATGAAAAATAATGGTAGTTCAGCTGTTCTGACAACTGTACAACAAAGTGACGATTTTATTATAACCTCATCTGGGAATGTTGGAATAGGAACAACTACGCCTAGGTGAAGTTGGATGTTAATGGAAGTGCAAAAATTAGATTAATTGAATCTTTGGGTTTAACCCCCGATTATGTATTGACTATAGATGCTACTAATACAATCAAAAAAGTTTTGGTAAGTGAGATTCAACCGAAGGCTGATGCTACCCGTTTTTTGGGAGGGACCGTTTATGTTCTTTTTGGTACTACGGGTACGGGTACATTGAATGTACAGAGAGTTATAGGAAAAAAAACAGGCTCATCTTATGATATTGGAAAATCTAGAGGGTCATCTTCGATAGGTCAAATAGTAGAATTAAAAGGACAGGGGTATACTATTTCTAGCCCTAGAATTGGTGTTTTTGATATTTTATTTGATACGCCACTACAAGAAATTTATGGAATATCAGTAAATATAGTAGATAATCTCTATGGTTCAGGAGGATAGGTAATATTCCTAGCGGAGCTTCCCCTGTTACAACAGATGTTGGAATGCGTCTTACAACTAATGATAATGCACAAGTAGCATATATTTCAAATTCAATAATCAGAATTAAAACAGGAGATAGTAGTGGAGGGCTTGGAAATAGATCCTTTACATTCCTTGTAACAGGTAAATAGTGATGATTAATTGGCGATTGCATCTTTATATCTTTTTAGTATTTAAGTTAATTTAAAAAGTTATATGTGATGAATTTTATTAAAAGATAAGGATAAAAATAAATTCTTAGAGTTAGTAAAAAAAATAGGTCTTCCGATAGTAGAACTATAATTGAGAAAAATTAAGAATTTTTGAATAATCTATTCACATGGGTAAAGTAAATTTATAGATAGGGATGCGTTTATAAAAAAGAAATTTGAATTTAATTTATTAAAAATGATATGAATAAAATGCCAAAGCGTTTTGAAATTTTGATGTTTGATAGGGATAAATCCTTCTTCAAATACTTTAAAAGAACATTTCTTGATTTTGATTTTATTTTTTATTTAGATATCGAAAAAGATTTTTTTTATGATGATTTTAATTTGGTTCTTTTTATTCAAGAAGGAGCAATTGAAAAGCATATTGTATTTTTAAAATTATTTGAAAAGGAAATCCCAATCGTTTTTGGAACCTATGAAACAATGCCTTTTTATAAAAAACATAGAAAAGACCAATTTAGTACTGCAAAAGTAATAAATATGCTAGAATCAAAAGAAAACATTAGTTCTCAACTAAAAAAAATTATAGATGATATAGCTCAATAAAATAAATAATGTGCTGTACTTAAATTTAGGATGGTCTTTTTTTTATTTTAACCAGTTTATTTATAGTAGTTTAAGAAATAATAGCAAGTGTTCCTTTATAATTAATTATAAAAGGATATGATTAACGAACTTATTTTGTATAAAGAGAAGTATAAAATGTTGTTATAAATAATAGTAAGATTAGCATGCTCATAATTGCAACTTACTAAAGTAAAGAAGATGTTTTATAATATTATAACGATAGTTTTAAAAATTAACAAATGACCAACCAGCTAAGGATAAAGTGCCTTAGCAATTAATTTAGAAAAAATGAAAAAAACTTTATTTTCAATATGTTTGATGTTTTCATCATTAGTATTTTCTCAATCAGGAGTAAACATAGAATCTCCTGCTGCAACCTTAGATGTAACTGCTAAAAACCCAACAGGGACTACATCTAATGTAGATGGGTTTCTGGTGCCAAGAGTTGATAGACAAAGAGCACAAAGTATGACCGGAGTTCCTACCTCGACTATAATTTATATTAATAGTATTGCCACAGGTTCGCAAACAGATACAGCTATTAATATTGGTACTATAGGACATTATTTTTATAATGGAACCGTATGGGAAAAATTAGGAGCACCAGCAGTTGCTAATATTTATAATTCTAATGGGACCCTTGCTGGAGACAGAGTTGTAACACAGGGTGACAAAAAAATAGCCTTTACTGGAACTACAGCTAATGCGTTTTCTGTTGATGAAAATACATTTTCGATTGATGCCGCCAATAATCGGGTAGGAATAGGAACAACTACTCCTAAACAACAATTAGATGTTGAAGGGCAGGCAAGAATAGGAATGATTAATCCAGCAGTAGACAATATGGTATTAACTCCTGTATATGCTGACCCTAACGGTGTTTTGGTAAAAGCGACATCAAGTTCTGGGAGCTACTTTTCTAGTAGAAGATCTAACGTAGCAAGTGGTGCTACTGCTGTATTAGTGAGTGATATACCTGTTGGAGGTAGTTATAAAGCTACTGTTAGTGTTGGTGACGGTTGTGCCGACAAGAGTATTGCAGAATATTATATTATAAATGGTGGAGCAAATGCATACCATGCCATTAATGGTCTTGGTGGTATTGTAGCTAGCAGCACAACAAACAAATCACCAACTTTTGCTCAAGTCAGTAAACATAGTATAGTTACTACATGGACTGGCAAAGTGACGTGCGAAGCAGGTGATAGTTCAACTAGTTTTAATTATACGCTAACATTGCCATCCGCAGGAACAATAAATGTGACCAATAATGGGAATATTGCCAAAACATACACTATATCTGTCGTCAGAATTAATTAATCCATCCATCCATAAAGTACATATAAGCAGTTACCAAGCTGATATATACTCAAGTTGAATAGGATATGTTTAGTATTACTAAATTGTTTTTAGTAATTGTGAAGTACTGGAGGAGCAAGATACAATTTAGAAATTCTTTTTTTTTGAGATATGAATATTTATATATTAGGAGGCTTCTTGTCTCATTTTTATATTTAGTCTCCAAAGTATATCGATGTATCTTGGTTTTGATAATCCTGTTGATGGGTTATAAGGTGATTATATTGTATGCTATGTAACTCATGGTTATGTATATGGTTGTGATTTGGACAGAATCATCTTGTGCTCTAGAATCTTTTATAGATGTTATCTCTGATAAGTTTTACCAAAGATTATTAAGTATTAATTTATTTAAAGATTTAAATATCAATGATTTTGTAGTATTGAGCTATTTTTATCAAAAGATAATAAAATCACCAAATCAGTCTCAGCTTCTAATTTAATGGATTAAAATGGAGCAAATCTTCTTGGCTGTTTAGAAGTTTATTTTATTTAAATCAATTCACCATTACTTGGTGGAATCTTTGTGATATCAAAATTAGCTTGATTGTTTTATAAGAAAATTAATAATTATTTTACTTGCGTAAAATAGGAATCCACACTTTTAGAGATGTATTTTTTTTTAAGATATATAAATCAATTAAAATTGAAAATATATTCTGATGAATTAATAATAAAAATTGTCAATTTAAGTTAAAAATGTTTTTTTTTAAATTTATAATTGAGAATAATAGTACTAAATAGAAAATGAGTAGAAGTGAGTAGTAATAGTTTTGTACAGATAGTGAGCTAATTGCATCTTTGCGCTTTCAAATTCATTATATGAATAATTACGATAATAGCTATGAGTAGTAAAGATCATAAAAACAATCTTTACTATTTCATCTTTTTTAATTGTTAATTATAAATATCCGGATAAGAATATTATAATTAAAAAGCATGTTGATGAAAGTTAAAATTTATTGTGAGTTAATTTTAATTTTTGTTTTTTGTTTGAAATATGAAACCTACAAAATTAAGTAAAATAATATACTTAGTTATCCAACATAACGACGACACCCCCAAATTGCTTCCGTCATAGTATTGAATATAAATTAAAATATTTTTAATTAAGAGAATTCAAGTTTTTATAGTGCCAATTAAATAAAACACGATTAAGTTGTTGTTGATTTTGCAGCATTTTACCTTGTTATATTCTATTGATAAACAGTTTAAATTTTATTTTTTTATAGTTATAAATTAGATATGTAAACGAAACAATTCAATAGAAGGCATCATCTATTTATTAACTATAAAGGCAAGAGACTATTGATTTATTAAAAAAATGATAATTCAGATTTGCAATTATATAAAGGATTTAAAAGTGAAAAAAATAATATTCAGCATGATTCTGTTTGTGTTTTTTGGGGGTTACGCACAACAAGATTCACAGTATACACAATACATGTATAACACGATAATGATAAATCCCGCTTATGCAGGTTCACGTGGCGCTTTAAGTATTTTTGGAATGTATCGTACCCAATGGGTCGGGTTGGATGGTAGCTCCGGAGTTAAGCAGTATTACAGGTGCTGCCTCCCTAACAACAGGAGCATGTATTAACCTT
>NZ_JBXBAV010000078.1:0-2037 GCF_056783245.1 Flavobacterium sp. TC780
ACAGCAGCTCCTATTGTCGCCAATGTAGACAAGCCAGCGTCGATCAATGGAAAAGATGGTGGAAACACAGTTTCAGTATTAGATAATGATACATTAAACGGAAAAGCAGTAGTTCCATCAGAAGTTACATTGACACCAAAAGGAACGTATCCAGCAGGAATCACATTAAATACAGACGGAACAATTACGGTTGCACCAGGAACACCAGCGGATAGTTATGAAGTTGAGTACACAATATGTGAGAAGTTGAACGTATCAAATTGTAGTTCAACTACAGTTACAGTAGTTGTAACAGCAGCTCCTATTGTCGCCAATGTAGACAAGCCAGCGTCGATCAATGGAAAAGATGGTGGAAACACAGTTTCAGTATTAGATAATGATACATTAAACGGAAAAGCAGTAGTTCCATCAGAAGTTACATTGACACCAAAAGGAACGTATCCAACAGGAATCACATTAAATACAGACGGAACAATTACGGTTGCACCAGGAACACCAGCGGATAGTTATGAAGTTGAGTACACAATATGTGAGAAGTTGAACGTATCAAATTGTAGTTCAACTACAGTTACAGTAGTTGTAACAGCAGCTCCTATTGTCGCCAATGTAGACAAGCCAACGGCTATCAATGGAAAAGATGGTGGAAACACAGTTTCAGTATTAGATAATGATACATTAAACGGAAAAGCAGTAGTTCCATCAGAAGTTACATTGATACCAAAAGGAACGTATCCAACAGGAATCACATTAAATACAGACGGAACAATTACGGGTTGGAGCAGGAACACCAGCGGATAGTTATGAAGTTGAGTACACAATATGTGAGAAGTTGAACGTATCAAATTGTAGTTCAACTACAGTTACAGTAGTTGTACAGCAGCTCCTATTGTCGCCAATGTAGACAAGCCAGCGGCGATCAATGGAAAAGACGGTGGAAACACAGTTTCAGTATTAGATAATGATACATTAAACGGAAAAGCAGTAGTTCCATCAGAAGTTACATTGACACCAAAAGGAACGTATCCAGCAGGAATCACATTAAATACAGACGGAACAATTACGGTTGCACAGGAACACCAGCGGATAGTTATGAAGTTAGATTCCACAATATGTTGAGAAGTTGAACGTATCAAATTGTAGTTCAACTACAGTTACAGTAGTTGTAACAGCAGCTCCTATTGTCGCCAATGTAGACAAGCCAGCGTCGATCAATGGAAAAGATGGTGGAAACCCAGTTTCAGTATTAGATAATGATACATTAAACGGAAAAGCAGTAGTTCCATCAGAAGTTACATTGACACCAAAGGAACGTATCCAACAGGAATCACATTAAATACAGACGGAACAATTACGGTTGCACCAGGAACACCAGCGGATAGTTATGAAGTTGAGTACACAATATGTGAGAAGTTGAACGTATCAAATTGTAGTTCAACTACAGTTACAGTAGTTGTAACAGCAGCTCCTATTGTCGCCAATGTAGACAAGCCAACGGCTATCAATGGAAAAGATGGTGGAAACACAGTTTCAGTATTAGATAATGATACATCAAACGGAAAAGCAGTAGTTCCATCAGAAGTTACATTGACACCAAAAGGAACGTATCCAACAGGAATCACATTAAATACAGACGGAACAATTACGGTTGCACCAGGAACACCAGCGGATAGTTATGAAGTTGAGTACACAATATGTGAGAAGTTGAACGTATCAAATTGTAGTTCAACTACAGTTACAGTAGTTGTAACAGCAGCTCCTATTGTCGCCAATGTGGACGGACCAAGCGTCGATCAATGGAAAAGATGGTGGAAACACAGTTTCAGTATTAGATAATGATACATTAAACGGAAAAGCAGTAGTTCCATCAGAAGTTACATTGACACCAAAAGGAACGTATCCAGCAGGAATCACATTAAATACAGACGGAACAATTACGGTTGCACCAGGAACACCAGCGGATAGTTATGAAGTTGAGTACACAATATGTGAGAAGTTGAACGTATCAAATTGTAGTTCAACTACAGTTACAGTAGTTGT
>NZ_JBXBAV010000079.1:0-9393 GCF_056783245.1 Flavobacterium sp. TC780
TTAAGGTTAATACATGCTCCTGTTGTTAGGGAGGCAGCACCTAATACTGAGATAATTGCAGGTGGTGCTTCATTAGCTCCCAATCGGTGATCATTACTTGCTGTTGCAATTGCTGCTCTTAGCAATTCTTCATAATCATTAACCGCTTTAATCGTATTGATAAAGAACGTTAAAAACTGTAAATTACTCATTGGGGTTTTACTTGGGCTTAACAAGTTTACTCCAGTATCTGTTGCCAGCGACCAGTTGTTGTGTTTACCTGAACCATTAACTCCCTTAAATGGTTTTTCATTAAAATAATACTTTAAAGTGATGGCGCTCGGCTACTTTTTGCATTACATCCATTAATAAACAGTTATGATCTACTGCTAAGTTTGTCTCTTCAAAAATTGGAGCCAACTCAAACTGATTTGGTGCTACCTCATTATGACGTGTTTTAACTGGTATTCCTAACAACATACATTCCTGTTCCAAATCTCTCATATAAACTAATGCACGAGTAGGAATTGAACCAAAATAATGGTCATCTAATTGTTGTCCTTTGGCAGATGTATGTCCTAACAATGTTCTGCCTGTCATCATAAGATCAGGACGAGATTCTGCAAGAGATTTATCTATAAGGAAATATTCCTGCTCCCATCCCAGAGTTGCAGTAACTTTCTTTACATTTTTATCAAAATATTTACAAACATCAGTAGCAGCATCATCAATTGCAGATAGCGCTCTTAATAAAGGTATCTTATTATCTAATGCTTCTCCTGTATAGGAAATGAAAAAAGTAGGTATAAAAAAAGAAGTTCCAAAAAAAAAAGCTGCGATGTTGGATCCCAAGCTGGATATCCTCTTGTTGAAAGTATTTCTTATTCCTCCATTCGGAAAGCTAGAAGCATCTGGCTCTTGTTGTACCAATTGTGCTCCTCCAAATTTCTCAAATGAATCAGTACCATCATATGATGTCTCAAAAAATGCATCATGCTTTTCGGCAGTTGTACCTGTTAATGGCTGAAACCAATGCGATAATGAGTAACACCTTTAGAAAGTGCCCATTCTTTCATACCCATTGCAATATAATCAGCCAATTTTCTGTCTATCTTAGTTCCATGCTGAACCGCTCCTGTACTCCTTTAAATGCATCCGAAGTCAAATATTGCTTCATTGCTTTATCGTTAAATACATTAGAACCAAAAATGGTTGATTTTCTGTCGGTTTCTTCAAACTGAACAGGCTTTCTTGTTGAAGCTTCTTTTAAAGCTTGGAAACGTAATGTTGACATGCTGACAAATTTTAAGTTATTATTAATTTAGATCTTATAATAAAGTGCAAATATAATAATAAATCCCTTTTTTTACACCCCTACCAATACCTTTTATGCAACTTTTTCAAAGTACACCCCCTCCTTTTTGAAGTAATTTAACAAAACCCCTTGGTTTTCGGCATTAATAACACAATTTGATTGTCATTAAATAATGCTCATTTTAAAAAAAACCTATCATAATTGCGAAATTATTTTTTATCCCCCTATAAAATTGCCTATTTAAAAATATAGCATGCAAAAATTGAGCTTATGCAAAAAATAACAATCCCATAAATAAAAATGCCCCCCGTTTTTCTAGCAATAAAAAAATAAATATATATTTGACCCAACAAAAAAATCAAAAAATCAAAAATTAATTTATATTATTATGGCTAAAATAAAGTTAGAGTACATTTGGTTAGATGGATATGAACCAACTCAAAATCTTAGAAGCAAAACTAAAGTTGAAGAACACGAAAATTTTAAAGGAACATTAGAAGAATTGGGGAATTGGTCATTTGATGGTTCATCAACTAAACAAGCCCAAGGAGGTTCTTCTGATTGTTTATTAGTTCCTGTTGCAATTTACCCTGACCCTACTCGTATTAATGGATACTTAGTAATGTCTGAGGTTATGTATGCTGATGGAACTCCACATCCTTCTAACGGTAGAGCTACTATTGATGATGATAATGATGATTTCTGGTTTGGTTTTGAACAAGAATATTTCATCATGGACACTAAAACTTTATTGCCATTAGGTTTCCCTGTTGGAGGTTATCCTGCTCCACAAGGTATGTACTACTGCTCTGTAGGTGGGAAAAACACTCACGGTAGAAAATTAGTTGAAGAACATGCTGATTTATGTATCGCTGCTGGTCTTAACTTTGAAGGTATCAACCAAGAGGTTGCTTGCGGACAATGGGAATTTCAATTATTCGCTAAAGGTGCTAAAAAAGCCGGAGACGAAATTTGGGTTGCTCGTTACTTATTAGATCGTTTAACGGAGAAATATGGTTACTATATCGAATATCACCCAAAACCACTTGGAGATACAGACTGGAATGGTTCAGGTATGCATGCTAACTTCTCTAACGAAGTACTAAGAACATGTGGATCTAAAGAAACTTACGAAAAAATATGTGAAGCTTTCCGCCCTGTTGTTGAAGAACACATTGCAGTTTACGGAGCTTACAACGAACAACGTTTAACTGGTAAACACGAAACGGCTTCTATCCATGATTTCTCTTATGGAGTATCTGATAGAGGAGCTTCAATCAGAATTCCTTTATATACAGTTCAAAAAGGATGGAAGGGATATCTTGAAGACAGAAGACCAGCTTCAAACGGTGACCCATATAAAATTGCTGCAAGAATTATCAAAACTGTAAAATCAGCATTGTAATCTCATAGCCTAATAATACTATTACAAAAGTGCCTCATATATATGTAGGCACTTTTTTTATGCAGTTTTTTTTGCAAAATGTGAAAGGTTATTTGTAAAAGGGTTAATAATACCGAAGCTTAAATTGTCTATATAAAGGAACGCGGATAAAAACGGATTTTAAAAAATAATCTCGATCCGAAATGTCTGGACAGGAGAAAATCCGTTTAATCAGTGTTTTCGCTTTAGCGAATCCGCCTTATCCGCGTTCCTTACGCAAAGAGTTAGACAGAATTTAAAACTTTGCTCCCTTTGCGGTTAAATAAGCCATAGATTAAAATTAAATAAAATTAAAATCTGCTAAATCTGCTAAATCTGCGAGCAAACTAACACAAGCTTGTCACCCTGACGCAGGAAGGGGCTTACCTGATAGCTCTACAAAGATTATGGAGTTTCTCGCGAAGATTTGCTTCGCCTGTTCGCTATCGCTCGAGTCTCTTTCATCGAAATGACAAGATCGGAGAGTTTCTTTGCGTTCTTTGCGTAAACCTCTGCGTCCTTTGCGGTTAAATCCACCCCATGCAGATTTAAAACTTAGTTTTTCTTAATCTCTTAATGGTAAAAAAATCACATTTTACTTTTTTTCAAATTTCATATTCCGCTTCTCTCAACAAAAACTACCTTTGTTACTCATTAAAAAAATAGTTTATGATTGTCTGGATTCTATTTTTAGCTGCAATAATGGGTATTCTAGCACTTGATCTTGGTGTATTTAACAAAACCCCTCATATTATAAGTACTAAAGAAGCCAGTAAATGGACTCTTATCTGGGTAAGTATCTCCTTTTTATTCTCTGGTGTAATATATTGGCTGTACACTACCAATTATATCGAAAACCCTGATGGCTTAAAACCTACAGCAGCTGCTATAAAATTCATCACTGGCTATTTAATCGAACTCTCTTTAAGTATTGACAATATTTTTGTGATTGCAATTATTTTTGCCTCATTCAAGATTCCGCAAAAATACCAACACCGTGTTTTATTCTGGGGGATTTTGGGTGCTATCGTATTTAGAGGCCTTATGATATTCTTTGGTGTAATGCTTATTAATAAATTTACCTGGACAACTTACCTATTTGGAGGTTTTTTACTTTTTACTGCTATGAAAATGTTGTTTTCTGGTGACAAAGAAGATTTTCATCCAAAGGATTCTTTTATATATAAAGTTTTAGGAAAAGTAATTCCGATTACTTCTCACATGGAGCATGAGAAGTTTTTCATATTAACCGAAAAAGGAAAAAAGGCAGCCACTCCTCTATTTGTTGCTTTAATAGTAATTGAGTTTATGGATGTATTATTTGCAATCGACAGCGTTCCTGCCATTCTCGCCATAACAAAAGATCCTTTTTTAGTATTCAGCTCTAACATCTTTGCTATTCTTGGATTGCGTTCGATGTATTTTTTCTTAGCCAATACTGATCGCAAAATTCAGCCATTTAGAATACAGCCTAATTGCTATTTTAAGTTTTGTAGGCCTTAAAATGCTACTCCACGATTATATCGAAATACCAGAATGGGGCTCACTCGCTTTTATCGCCCTTTCGCTGATTATAGGAATCATAGCCTCATTGCGATTAAATAAAAACAATGAGAGAATTTCTAAAACAGAAGAGTAATTGTAATGGAAAACATGTTTTCTGAACCATTAAGATCTTAGGATTCATTTCTAATTTACTAATAGAAGCATATTTTATCATAGTCGATTATGGTTGCTACTTGGTTCAAAAAAAATTATAAAAAACTAAACTAACAAAAAAAAAGGGAATCTTACGATTCCCTTTTTATGTTCTAGAAGTTCAAACCTTAGAAATTAATCTGCTGAACTTGGCTTTCTTTTAAATTTAAAGAAGACATAACTTCTGAATAATTATTTTTATTTACAGATGAAACGAAATCAGCAGGAACTATAACAAAACGAAATGTTTGATCATCAATAAAATCACGGGCATTTAATAAATTAAAAGAACCTCTTGCAGTAATTACGAAATCTAATTTACTAAAATCAAAATAATAATCTATAACATCACCATTATTAAAATAAATTGTTCTTGGTATTAATTGCCAAATTGGAGTAGTTGGATTAATAACATTTGTTAACCTATAAACCAAAACAGATTCATCATCATATAAATTACCTCCGATTTCAAACATAAAAGTACTTTTCAAATTATACTCATTATCGGCAACTCTGCCTAAATCTACATTTTTAATTTCAAAGACTTGAGGCACCAGCGCATCTTTACCCGGAGGTCCTTCATCTCCTTCACAACTTGAGAATACTATCAATCCTACTATTGCAAAAAGTGTAATTATCTTTTTCATGTTTTTTTATTTTTAAGTTTTTATACATAAAGGTATTCCAAAAATCAAACCAAAAAAAATAATTGATAGTGATTTATTTAAAAAATATTATAAAATCACCCTTATCTTATTAGTTTTCAGCCAAAAACACGAATATCACACAACGTTATTTTTTACAATTATATTAGATATAATTCATAAATAGTACATTTCACTCATCAAAGCACAGTTATTATGTATAAAAAAGAACGCAAAAAAAGAAACACTTTTTTCGAAAACACAAAGCCTTTCTTTCTATCTGTCAAAACGAGTTACAATTAATCGGTTATATTTAATTTACTGCAACACCATTTTTAGCCAGAACTTTACTGAAATACAATACATGATAGGATAATGCATTTTCCCAATATTCCCATGTATGTGCTCCTGGTCTTTCGGTATAATCATGAGCTACCTTATTATACAACAATCTTCGGTGCAACTCACGATTAGGTTCTATCAGGAAATCATCTACTCCGCAATCTATAATCAAGGCCAATTGGTTCGCTTTTATTTTATTGACCATTCCTAGCACTGCATGCGATTCATATACTTCTTGCGGGGCTCCTTCTTTACCAAAAACAGGCTCCATTAATTTAGTCACTTTGGCGGCATCTCGATTGAGCATTATTCCCATATCCACTGCTCCACTCATACTTCCTGCGGCACAAAATAAATCTGGATGTTTAGCTGACAAATACAATGCGCCATGTCCTCCCATAGAAAGTCCCGAAATTACTTCTTCCCTTTCTATCGGCAATAGTTCGATACGTTTTGTCTATTTTCTGAATTACTTCTTTAGTAATATACGTTTCAAACTGACTTTCTTTGTTTACCGGACTATCCAAATAAAAACTAAACGTTTCTCCTTCTGGCATTACAATAATCAAATTGTATTGATCGGATAAATTTTGTACTAGCTTTTTATCTGGCGTACTTTTTAACCAATCTCCAAAATGCCCATAAGCTCCATGCAATAAATACAATACTGGAAACAATGCTTTGCTTTTGGCATACGAATTGGGCAAAACAACTGCCGCTTTATACGTTTTCCCCATCGCTGTACTTGGTATTTGCAGCGTATCTACTTTGGCTCCGTAAGATAAAAAGGAACTGCATAAAAAAGCAGCTATCAATACAATTTTAAAGTTTTTCATTTTTTTTAAGGTTCTAAGTTGCTAAGCCTCTAAGATATAAAAAAAGCTACAAAGGTGCAGAGGGACAAAGTAACAAAGGTTAAAAAGAAGGTTCTGAGAAACTGAGGTGCATAGTTCCGATAGCTATCGGAACTAAGGTTTGTATTGAACATACAGCAACTGCGAACCTCTTCTTCTAAAAAAAATCTCCGCAAGAAACGTGACACTTTACTGCCTGTTTCTTGCGGAGATTACTCATCTGTCTGAAAAATAAGTTTATGGATAAATTCTCAGTTGTTTTGTATTCAAAACTATTTGTACTTCTTTGACAAAGACGCACTGCAGTGCTTCTCTACAGAAAATCTTTGTCCCTAGCCTTGGAACTTTTCCTAAAACCTTTGTACCTAAAAACCTCTGTACCTTTGTACCTTTTTTTAACCTTTGAGCCTCAAAAAAGTTACCAAATCACCACACGTAAACTATCTGGTTGATACATTTTATCCCCTTTTTTCACATTAAATGCTTTATAAAATTCAGGCATATTGCTTAATGGTCCGTTTACTCTAAATTGCTCTGGAGCATGTACATCGGTCATGATTTGATTAATCTTAGATTCATCTCTTCTATTGATCATCCAAGAATAAGCATAAGAAAGGAAGTAACGCTGATCTGGAGTTAATCCGCTAATTTTCTCATTATTTTTATACTGAGCTGTTTTCTTAAATGCCTCGTAACCTACTACAACACCACCTAAATCGGCAATATTTTCTCCTTGTGTTGCTTCTCCGTTAACGTGCTTACCTAATACAGTAAACTTATTATACTGGTCTACAATCAATTTCGTTTTTGCTTTAAATTTTTTCAAATCTTCGGCAGTCCACCAATTATTTAAGTTTCCTTTTTCATCGTATTGGCTTCCTTGATCATCAAAACCATGTGTGATTTCATGTCCAAAGAAAGAACCTCCAAGAATTCCGTATAATATAGCATCGTCAGGCATTCTTCCTTCATAACCCGGAACAATCGTATTACAAGCCGGAATCACAATTTCGTTATTACTCGGGTTATAATATGCATTGTACGTTTGTGGCTGCATACTCCATTCGTTTCTATCTACAGCTTTACCATATTTGTTTACCATATAATTGTAATGCCAAGAATTGGCTCTCATTATATTTCCACAATAAGAATTCTTATCGACAGCAAGTTTACTCATATCCTTCCATTTATCTGGATACCCCACTTTCATAACGATTTTATTCAATTTTTGTAATGCTTTCTCTTTTGTTGTATCGCTCATCCAATCTAATTTCTTGATATGTAAAGCAAATACTTCACGGATATTATTACCTATTTCCAGTAATTTTTCTTTAACGCCTTTTGGCATATATTCAGCTACATATACCTGTCCTATTAATTCACCTAAGTAACTGTTTGTTTGTCCAACAACTCTTTTCCATCTTGGCTTTTGGGTACTTACTCCGTTCATTACAGTCGAAAAGAATTTGAAGTTTGCTTCTCTACATCTGCATTTAGGTATTCGGCATAAGAATTAACCAAATTCCATTTAAGGTATGTTTTCCAGTCCTCAATAGGATATGTTTTTAATAATTTATTCAATGAAGTAAAAAACTCTGGCTGACCTACAATTACCGAATCGGCTTTGGCAATTCCTAAAACTGGCAAGACTGATTTCCAATCAATATTTGGAGTCGTCTTGCTAAATTGTTCTACTGTAAGTTTATTGTAGTTTTTTATAGGATCTCTAAGCTCTTCTAGTTTACGAGATGATTTTGCCAAATCAGTTTCCAGCTTCATGATAGTTGCAGCGCTTTTAGCAGCCGTAGCTTCGTCCTCGCCTGTAAATTTCATCATCGTTTTAAGATGTGTTAGATACTCTTTACGAATTGATTCATTTCGCTTATCGGTATCAAGATAAAAACCTCTTTCACCCGATACCTAATCCGCCTTGACCAAAAAACAACGCATATTTTGTACTTATCTTGTCATCTTGACTTACATAAAATGAAAAGGCCGGACTTGCTCCAATAGTTTGTAAATGCGCAATAGAATTTACCAAAGAAGAAACATCTTTTATAGCTGCAATTTTTTTCATTTCGCTATTAAGCGGAGACAATCCTGCTTTTTCGATGGCAATCGTATCCATACCCGAAGCATAAAAACCACCGATTTTTTGTTTGTTACTTCCTTTTTCAGCCGATTCATCTGCAGCGGATTTTTCGCAAATCGTTTTTATTTGTTCATTAATTGTATCCATAACAATCCTCCCAATACCATTACTGCTATCGGTACTCGGAATTGGATTTTTCTTAAACCAACCGTTATTGGCATAATTAAAAAAATCATCCGCCGGATTTTACAGTTGTATCTCGATTAGTTATTAAAGGATCTGGAAATACTGCTGGTTCTTTTTTGCCACAGCTTGAAACAACGATTCCCGTAAGAGTAAATACGATAAGTGTTCTAAATAAATTCATGAAGGTTATAATTTTGATTGTTTGATTAAATCTAACTAATTGCTGCTTGTTTGTTACAATATTGAAAAACAAGAATGTAAATATAATTTTTTCTTACATACAAAATGATGTAGATTTATTTTTTTAGCTACAGATTTGGAAGAGTTTCAACTAGAACTTATTTCTTAAAAAGCTATTCTTTTTATTTAAAAGAGTGCTAAATATTCAAAAACAAGATATTTATTTAGATCTTTTTTTGCTCTAAAATCATTTTTTATACGCCAATTACTACAAAATCGCAAAATACTGATTAAAAAAAAGTTATAAAATAAAATCCAAAGCCTCTATAAATCCGTATATAATAACGGGTCGAGCAGAAACACTTTTAAATCAGTGACTTAGACCTAAAATTTAACATAAAAAATATTTTGCAGTTTGCAAACTATTTGTAGTTTTGCGCACCGCGATTTGAAAATTAAAACAAAAAACAAAGACATGAAGAAGATTTTAGGATTAAGCTTAGTATTGGTTATTTTTTTGACAACGATGAGTACTTATGCAATTGAAGGAAAAGGGGATTATATTTTGAATATAAAAACCGGAAATGGTAAGGTAGTTAGTTTTACATTGAATGAAGAACAAAAGTCTAACTTCTCCATTAGGCGCTGCCTCCCTAACAACAGGAGCATGTATTAACCTT
>NZ_JBXBAV010000080.1:0-18576 GCF_056783245.1 Flavobacterium sp. TC780
TTGTCCAAAACTTTTTAGAAGATTACTCAAAAAAATGGATCAAGAACAAAACCTGGGAGAAATGTCAAAATAAGATTAGAAATTTGCAATCTAAGAATTTAATATGCTCCCTATAGATCTTTTAAAATTTATGCTTTCTGATTTTTTAGTAGAACATTTTGCAGTAGTTTGACCACTCACTCAGAAGAAGTATTACATCTCTATTTTTAAGAAAAAATAAAGCGGATCAGGTGTAAAAGTTGGGGATTAGCAAAAATATTTTACCACACAAAGGTTCAGGAAGTTTGATCTATAGCTTGTGAACCTTTGTGTTTTTATTTGTGCTGTTTGCGCTAAAAATGGATACTGCTGTTTTGTGTTTAAACAAAGTCTTTGTATCTATGGGACTTCACGAGAAACGAATCGTACCAGCTTAGTATAAAAGAATCTCTGCTTAATCTTAGCACAACTACGCAATAGATAATACTTCAAACGGGATTAGTAAAGGCTATAAATAACAATCTTTTCAGATAGTACACTTTTATTATCCCAAATAGAGCACATATTATACGTTCATAAGTAATAATTTTTAATAATTAATATACTTTGTTGTATTTATTAAAATTAATGCTTTAAAATGGGTATTGAACAATTTGTGGTTACTTAGTTAATACTTAATAAATTCTTTTTCATTTATACGCATAAAAAAGCCTGCTCGATTGAGCAGGCTTGAAATGATAGTATCATTATTAATCTTCAGTATCTTGAGTTTCTTCTAAATCATCTGATTTTCTTCCTATTTTTATTTTAGGATTGTCTTTGGTTCCTTTGATGATTAATGGAATTCCTAAAATTCCTAATGGGGGTAAACCTAATCTCATTTTAATATTTAGCTTACCATCTAAACTAGTAGTTCCTTCTATTCTTGGTCTGAAGCCTGCAAACTTGAATTTGAATCGTTCTAGAGTAATTATATTGTTTTTAATACTACTCTTAATATCTACTTTAGAAATTTCAGGATTTTTTATTCCCTCATGGCTTGTTGTTTTGCTTACAGCATTAAACATCTTCATGCCATATAATTTGATGTTTTTTACAGAGACAACACCTTCACCCACTAAGGAAGGATAAACAGGTTCCATATTAGCATTAAGTCTTCCTTTTAATTTATAATCTAAAGAAACTGTTCCTTGAGCTTTTTCTGCTGCACTAGCCATTTTTCTAAATATCTCAATTTCATTGTAAGCTTTTTTAACGTCAAAATCTGTTGCTTTGATAGTATAGTCGAATAGAGCTTTTTTCATCGTTAGAGCTTGATACGTTGCGTCCATGGTTACTTCGCAACCTATCAAGTTAAAACCTGTATTTTGCATGGTTAAAACACCCTTATTCATCTTGAGGTTACCTTTGGCGTTATTCAAGGTAAGTTTATTAAAGTTTACCTTTTGTGCATTTGCCTGAAATTGTAAATTAAAATTCTTTGGAATTATAATTACACCAGTTTGTATTACTTCGGTTTTTGGAGTTTCAGAACTTGTATTAGGTGTTGTTGCAGTACTATTTGTTTCAATTGTAGTTGCTGACATAAATTCATCAGCATTGATGTATCTTGAATTTATGACAAATGAGCCTTTTAAAACACCCGTTTTGGTTGTTGCAAAATTGATGACATTTTGTAAATAACCATTCATCTTAAAGTCTGATTGACCGTATGTTGATAAAAAGTTTTTGAAGAACATTTTGTCTTGGTTTATTTTAAAAACACCTTCTTTAATGATAAATTTTTTAGGAAGGTATTCAGAAACTATTCCGATGTTTTTAATTTCTAGTGTTCCTTTATTGTGAAGTTTACTATAATTTCCTTTTTCGGCATCACTTTGTTTGCCTTTTAAAATTAAATCGGCTTTAATTGAGCCATCTAAATCTAACCCTTTTTGAGAAAATACTCTATATATTTTGCTTATGTCCAGTTCTCCTTTGGCTTTCACATCATAAGTGAGATCATCAAAATTATATAAATCGGCATCAATATAAAAAGGCTTTCCTTCAAAGGTTATTTGTGCAGGTGATAATTTCACTTTTAGATCATCAAAAGTTCCTTTTTGATTTTTAATCTCAGAAACAATAGTTATGTCTGTTATTGGGTTTGGATAATATTTTGTTTTTAAATATCCATTTTTAAAATTAATTGTCCCAGAAGTTACAGGAAAGAGTTTGTTTTTTAAATCAAAAATCCCTTTTGCTTTAACATCTCCAATAAGATTCCCTTTTAGCTCAATATCTGGTATTCCAAATGCTTGAGTTAATTTTTCTAAATCTATCTGACTGCTTAAATCTATATTCAAGTCTGGAGTGTCAACTCCTTTTACATAGAATTTAGATTTTAAATAATCTTTATTAATATTCAAAGCTAAATTCTTTCCGTCAACAATTAAAAGATCAGGGTTTAATGAAGGTAATTTCGTGCTTATATCTAGATTTAAATTTGAAACAGGAAAGGAACTTTTATTATAGTTTACATATCCATCGTTTATTTTTAAATCGACATTTAAATCTGGGGCAATGTTTTGTGAGGCTATATATTTACCTTTTAAGGTAAGTAATAGATTGGTATTTCCTTTTAAATCTGTTTTCGATAACCAGGTAATAAATTTAGGTGGGAATGCTGTAAAGACATCATGCAATTGGCTGTTATTTGACTTTATTACAAAATCGATATTATAACCATCTTTTAAGAAGTCAAATTTCCCTTTAAAATCAACTATCAGCTGATTTATTTTTAAATTGTTTTGCTCAAAAAAGAATGATAAAGAATTTACATTTACTTTAGTGATTAAATCGGCGTCAACCTTCTTATTCATTAAATACGGTTCATTCTCATATAAAATATTAAGTTTTTCGATTTTAGCTTTTGAATATAAGTCGAAGATATCTTTACTTAAATCTCCCTTTCCAGAATAATTAAATCCAAAAACATCTAGATGTACATTGGTTGATTGATCATCATAGACTATTTTGCTATTGATGATTTCAATTTTTTCTAATTTTAAAGAGGTATCATCACTATTATCTTTAGCTTTTTCTGCTTCGGCTTCAGATGATTTCGTAAACGTTATAATTTGCTTCACCGTTTTTATTAACTTTTACATTGATAAAAGAATTAGATAGATATATTTGGTCTATGCTAACAGTTTCTCCAAAGAGTAAACTGCTTATGTTGATACCAAAAGAAACTTCTTTAGCAGTAACAAAGTTTTCTTTTTGGAATGGAGCTGATCCATTTAGTTTAATTCGTTTAAAGTTAAAGTTAATGATGGAAAATGATGAAAGAAAGAAATGTTAGCATCTGAATAATTTAGTTCAGCATTAAGTTTTTCTTATTTGCAGTTTTCTTTATCTCTTCTTTTTGTTATTTTGTCCAAAAAACATAAGGCGTTATAAAAAGTAGCGCTAAAATAACTACTAGCACTATTCCATATATTTTACTATTCTATATAAAATGGATTTTATATTCCCTTTTGGCATAAGTATAATTATTAGTTGTTTTTATCCGTGTACAGTTTCGCTTTTTCGATAATTGGTAATAATAGAGCCTTCATATTCAATCCATTCTTTCCAGCGTTTATCAATGTCTATGTTGTCTGTGTATTTTCGGGCAAATCCTAAAAAGCGGTGTAATGGCCCGCTTCCGAAATCATTAAATCACGATAAAACTTGGCTAATTCTTGGTCTTTTATGTTTTCCTAAAGGACTTTAAAGCGTTCACAACTTTAGCTTCAATCATAGCCGAAAATAATAAGCGGTCACAAAGGGCATCTTTTCTACTGCCATCTTTTTTCATGAATTTAAAAAGTTCATTTACATATACGTCTTTTCTTTCGCGACCAGTGTTACATCCTTCTTGATAATGTCATGGTACCATTTGTAAATGCTCTAACTCTTCTCTGGCAATAATTAGCATTTCTGTTACTAATTCCTCTAATTCTGAATTGTATGTTACTAAACTAATTGCGTTTGAAGCCGCTTTTTGCTCACACCACGCATGGTCGGTAAGAATTTCTTCGATATTCGATTCGACTATGTTTACCCAACGTGGGTCTGTAGCTAATTTTAATCCTAACATGATATTTGATTTATAACCTACAAAATTAGTGTTTTATTCCCGATTTTTGGGTTGAACGACTATATTGCCGCTTAAATAGTATTATTTTGAGAGAAATAAAATAGGATATGAGTGAGCTTAAAAAGCTTTTAATAATTGGTTTTGTATGGCCTGAGCCAAATTCATGGCCGCAGGGGGGAAAATGATGCAATTGATTTCAATTTTTCAAGAACAAGGATTTGAAATCACATTTGCTAGCCCAGCTTTGGATAGTGACTTCATGATAGATTTGCGAGCATTAGGAATCGAAAAGAAATCGATTACTTTAAATTGTTCCAGTTTTGATGATTATATAAAAGAACTTAATCCGTCGATTGTTTTGTTTGATCGGTTTATGATTGAAGAACAGTTTGGTTGGCGCGTGTCTGAAAATTGTCCTGATGCATTACGTATTTTAGATACTGAGGATTTGCACTGCCTGCGTCAAGCTCGTCAAAAAGGATTCAAAGAGAATAGAAATTTTGTAGTTAGTGATTTATTTTCAGAAGAAGTAGCTAAGAGAGAAATCGCTAGTATTCTGCGTTGTGATTTGTCTTTAATAATTTCTGAGTTTGAGATGGAATTATTAGAATCGGTATTTAAAATTGATACTGCTTTATTGTATTATTTACCTTTTTTATTGAATTCAATTTCTGAAGATGTATTAAAAGAATTACCCTCTTTTGAAGAAAGGACTGGTTTTGTTTTTATCGGTAATTTTCTGCACGAACCTAATTGGAATACCGTTCAATATCTAAAAGAAGTAATTTTGCCTTTGATAAGAAAACAATTACCGATGCAGATTTAAATGTTTATGGAGCATATCCTTCGCAAAAAATAAATCCCACCAACCTATATCTGATTTTATATTATGGGCCGTGCTGATAATGCTCAAGAGGTAGTCCAGAAATCTAGAATAGTATTAGCTCCGATACGTTTTGGTGCGGGTTTAAAAGGAAAATTAGTTGAAGCCATGCAATCTGGAACACCAAGCGTGACCACAACAATAGGTGCGGAAGCTATGAATGGTGATTTGCCTTGGAATGGCTTTATTATTGATGATGCTGAAAATTTCGCCAAAGCAGCGGTAGAATTATATCAAGACAAAAATCTGCGGAACCAAGCCCAGATAAAAGGATTATTGAAATAATTAATACTCGCTATTTAAAAGATGATTTTGCGACTGATTTTATGGAAATAATTTTCTATTTGCAATCTAATTTGCAATCTCATCGTAATAATAATTTTGTGGGAAGTATGTTGCAGTATCATACCATGAGAAGTACAAAATATATGTCTAAATGGATTGAGGCTAAAAATAAAATTAAGAATTTTATTTTTCCCAAAACCTACTGTTTCTCTATAATTTGAGGTGAGACATCGGCATTGGTTTTAAAAAATCGACTAAAGTAATGCTCGTCTTCATAGCCCAATTCGTATGCAATTTCTTTGACAGTTTTGTTCATGTCATGCTATAATTCTCTTTTGGCTTCGATTATTATTCTTTTCAGCAATTAAATCAGTTAGTGTTTTATTAAAATAAGTCTTAGATAATTTTGCCAGCGCTTTGATGAGATATTTAATAATTCGGCATAATTTCCTGCTCTGCGAATGTTTGGTTTTAAAATTAAGCTCAATAGCATCTTTCAGATTTTGAAGAATGAAAAGATTCTTCGAATTAGGAACTGATTTCATTTCTTCTAATTGTTCGTTTTTTAATCGGGAAGCAGTAATTAAAAATATTTTTAAGTAGGAAACCAATAATTCATATTGTGCCAATTCAGCATTTTGAATTTCGGTTTTCATTTGTTCTAAAACCATTCTAAAAGTTGCTGCAGCTTGTTCTGTAATAATTGTAAATGGTGGTTGATAAACATTATTAAATAAAATCCCATTACAGGAAACTTCTTTTTGATGCATGTGAATGCAATAAAAATCAGGATGAAAGTGAATTGCGATTCCTTCAATTGGTTCACTTACACAGAGCATAAAAGGCTGATAAGGAGAAAAGGCCAGGAGTGCGTTTTCTTCAAAATTATGCTCGGCAAAATCAGCTTTTACTTTCCCTTTTCCTTTGGTTACCCAAATTAATGAGAAATAATTATTGCGCTGCAAATGGTCAAAATGACTATTGTTGTCAAAAGGGAGTAACTTAAAGGCTAAATTACCATTTTGTGGATTAATTAAAGTGAAAACATTCTGAGTACTCATGATTTCTTTTTGTTTTTGAAATATAAAGATAGTCATGAAAAGAATTCATAACTATCTTTATAAAGTGTTTTTGCTTGAATTAATTTAAACTTGAAACAGCTGGAAAATCAATTTCTGTGTTTGCTGTATTGTTAAAGTAGTTTGTTAAAATATTTAAAGCTACATGTCCAATTGTTTCTGCAATTTCTGCATCAGTAACTCCAGCATTTTTTACATTGTTTAGATCTTCATCATTTACCAAGCCATTTTTACTGATTAATGTTTTGGCAAATTGTAAAACGGCTTCAGTTTTTGCGTCGGTTGAATTTCCTGTTCTCGCTGCTTGCAAAACTGCAGGATCTGCTTTTACCAGTTTTTCTCCAATAAAGGTATGGGCTGCTAAGCAGTAATCACATGAATTACTTTCTGAAACTGCTAAGGCAATTAGCTCTCCTGTTTTTGTACCTAATTTTCCTGGTGGTTAGAGCACCGCTTAAATTTAGATATCCTTCAAGAACTGCGGGAGAATTTCCCATTGTTCTCATCATGTTTGGAACAACTCCTAATTTTGCATGTACAGCGTTGAATAAATCTTTAGTTTTTCCTGTTGCTTCTTCTGGGTTTAATGCTGTTAATCGTGTCATCTTATTTAATTTTATTATTTACTTGTTGTTGTCTTTTGACATTACAAAAGGTGCTACGATTGCTGATCTTAGAACATGGAGAATTTACGCTATGTAATGGATAATTTTCTCTGAGGTGTTTTTTTTAGAAGCTAATCCCGCTATTCGTTACAATCTTTTGCTTTTTAAAGAAAAAAGCAAAAGGATTTTCACTTCTATCGGGGCTAGGGCAATTGTTTTCATAAGAATGTTTTTTGTTTATTAGGTCAGGAATGAGAAATAAGAATAAAAAAAATCCCCGATTACAAGGTGTAACTGGGGATTTTTTTCTTTGCAGTTTTCAGTTGCAGTCTTCGGTTAGATTGTAAGCAAAAAACTGCCACTGCGACTGTAAACTGAAACGGAATACTATTTTAAAACACCTTCAACAGCTTGGATTGTTGTTTGGTGATAACCTGATTTTGCTTTGTCGAAGATTTGTTTTGCCCAAATTTTCCCTTCAGGTGTTTTTGCCATTTCTTTATAAAGCATCATTACTGATCCTGTTCTGCTAGTAGAAATTAAAAATTGTTCAACTGCAGGGTAAGCTGCTGTATATTTATAACGGATTGAAGGAACAAACCATTGGCGCTTGATAATGAAATTGCCACCTTTTGTAAAGTTGAATTCGGTATCAAGTGCTTCCATTTCTTTTACAGTAATATCTGTTGGAAGATTGTCTATAAAATGTTGTTTCTCTGTAGTTGTTGTGATTTTTTTGCTTAATCCTTTAACGCCAGTTTCTCTCCAGCTTTTTTGAATTTTATCGATAGCATCAAAATCGGGTGAGCTTACTGGAGTAATATTTGATGGAATTCCAGGTTTGTAGATCCATTCATCTAGTTTTATCTTGTCAGCCAGTGCTTTGTCTCCTTTAATTAGATTCTCATTTATGTATTTTACAAAATCTTCAGTTGTAATAGATTTAAAAGCATTTGCATCGAAATAGTTTTTAATAAAAACATCGAATTTTTCTCGTCCCACTGCACTCTCAATAACTCTTAAAAAGGCATATCCTTTTACATAAGGTATTAAACTTAACCCGTCATCAGGATTTCTTCCAGTTAAACTAACTTTAAGTCTTGTGTCTGGGTTTGTATCTCCTAGTTCAGCAATATTATCAATTAGTTCTTTACGGATGATAACATTTTGCATTTCAAATTCTTTTTCACCAAAGATTGCTTCACCAATTCTGTGTTCTACATAAGTAGTGAACCCTTCGTTTAACCAAATGTCATCCCATGTTGCATTGGTAACTAAGTTTCCGCTCCAGCTATGACCTAATTCATGTGCTAATAAGCTAGTTAATGAACGATCACCAGCCAAAACTCCTGGAGTTAGGAATGTTAAGTTGGGATTTTCCATTCCACCGTAAGGGAAACTTGGTGGCAGGACTAATACATCATAACGTCCCCAACGGTATGGGCCATATAGTTTTTCGGCAGCAACTACCATTTTTCCTAATTCAGCAAATTCCCATGCTGCTTTTTTAAGAACAGATGGTTCTGCGTAAACACCTGTTCTGTCATCAATTGATTGAAATTCGATGTCTCCAACTGCAATTGCCATTAAGTATGATGGTATTGCTTTGTCTTGTTTAAAAGTGTAAATACCAGTATCATTTTTCTTTTGAGGATTAACTGCGCTCATTACAGCCATTAAATCTTTAGGAACTGTAATTTTTGCATTATAAGTAAAACGAACTGATGGAGAGTCTTGACATGGGATCCAAGTACGTGACCAAACACTTTCTCCTTGAGAGAAAAGGAAAGGTTTCTTTTTGTCTGCAGTCTGTTCAGGTTTTAGCCATTGTAATGCTACAGCGTCTTTGGTTGTATTGTAGTAAATATTTACTTTAGTTGTATTTGGTTCAATTGTAATGTGAAGTGGTTTTCCGTGAAATTCGACGTCTTTTCCGAGCTCGAATTTGGTTTCTTTTTCATCATCACCTAGAGTTACTTTAGTGATGTTAAGCGTGTTTTCGTCAAAGATAATTTCGTTGCCTTTACTAACGTTGTCGATTTTCCAAGATGCTTTTCCAGTAATGGATTGTGTTTCAAAATCAACTTTGATATCAAGGTCTAAGTGTTTTACAACGGCTAACTCTGGTTTTGAGAAAGAATGTTCGTCTTTAACAACTGTTGATTTATTTGTTTCGTCTTTTTTCTGACAGGCCAATGCTGTCAAAAAGAGGGTTAGTAGATATAATTTTTTCATTTTTATAAAAAATTGGTTTAAAATGTAAATTAAATAAAAAAATCCCATTTTGAAAGTTCAAAATGGGATTTTTAATATAAAATAATAACGAATTATGCCAACATAGTAACTGGGCTTTCGATATATTGTTTCAATGTTTGTAAAAATTGAGCACCAGTTGCACCATCAATTGTTCTGTGGTCACAAGCTAATGATAACATCATTGTGTTTCCTACTACAATCTGACCGTTTTTAACTACTGGTTTCTCTACAATAGCACCTACAGAAAGGATGGCAGAGTTTGGTTGGTTTATAATAGAATTAAATTCTGTAATACCAAACATTCCAAGGTTAGATACTGTAAAAGTACTTCCTTCCATTTCTTGTGGTCCAAGTTTTTTGTTTTTAGCTCTTCCAGCAAGATCTCTTACGCTAGTGCCAATTTGTGATAAACTCATAGCATCTGTAAATTTCAATACAGGAACTACTAATCCATCTTCAACAGCTACTGCAACACCAATATTTACATGGTGGTTGATGATGATGGCATCTTCTTTCCACTGTGAATTAATTTTTGGGTGTTTTTTCAATGCCAAAGCACAAGCTTTGATAACCATATCATTAAATGATACTTTGGTGTCAGGAACGCTGTTTATTGTTGCTCTAGATGTCATTGCTTCATCCATGCTTACTTCAATCACTAAGTTATAGTGTGGAGCTGTAAACAATGATTCTGCTAGACGTTTTGCAATAATTTTTCGCATTTGCGAATTTTTGATCTCTTCTGTGAAAACTTCTCCAGCAGGAACAAAAACTTTTGGTGCAGCAGCAGTTACTTCTGGAGTTTTAGTAGCTGTTACAGCTGGTTGAGCAGTAGCAGTTGTTGCAGGTGTAAAGTTTTCGATATCGCTTTTTACAATACGTCCGTTTTCACCAGTTCCTTTTACTTGTGATAATTGAATTCCTTTATCTGAAGCTATTTTCTTTGCTAATGGTGAAGCAAGAATTTCTTTTTCCGTCGCTAACGACTTCAACAGTTTCTGCTGTTTCTTGAGTAGGAGCTGCTTTAGTTTCTTCTGTTGTTGCTTTTGCAGGAGCACCACCAACAGTATAGTTTTGGGCAATACCAGAGATGTCAGCCCCAGCAGGTCCGATGATAGCTAATAAACTATCAACAGGAGCTGTGTTTCCTTCTTGGATACCAATGTATAATAAGGTTCCTTCGTTGAAAGACTCAAATTCCATTGTTGCTTTGTCTGTTTCGATTTCAGCAAGGATATCACCTTCAGCTACAGCGTCACCAACTTTTTTAAGCCAAGTTGCAACTGTACCTTCAGTCATGGTGTCGCTTAATCGAGGCATAGTTACTACAACAACACCTTTTGGTAATTCAGTTGCAGTTTTTGCAGGAGCAGCTGCTTCTGTTTTAGCTTCTGTAGTTGCAGCTTCAGCTTTTGGAGCTTCGGCAGCAGGAGCATCTCCTCCAGCGATTAATGCCGTAACATCTTCACCTTCGTTTCCTATAATTGCTAATAATGAATCAACTGGAGCAGTTTCTCCAGCTGGGATTCCTGATATATAAAAGAGTTCCTTCATTGAAAGACTCAAATTCCATTGTTGCTTTGTCGGTTTCAATTTCAGCAAGGATATCTCCTTCGCTAACTTTGTCTCCTACTTTTTTAAGCCAAGTTGCTACCGTTCCTTCCGTCATAGTATCGCTCAAACGAGGCATTGTTACTTTTATTGCCATGATTTATAGTTTATGAGGTGTAAATGGATAGTCTTCTTGTGCGTATACTACATCGTAAAGTTGTTGTAAATCAGGATATGGAGATTCTTCAGCAAATTTCACACATTCTTCTACCAAGTCTTTTACTCTTTGGTCTATTTCTTCAATTTGTTCTTCAGTAGCAAAATTTTGATCTTTTATTACATCAAGAACTTGAGTAATTGGGTCAATTTTTTTGTATTCTTCTACTTCTTCTTTTGAGCGATATAATTGTGCGTCAGACATTGAGTGTCCTCTGTAACGGTATGTTTTCATTTCTAAGAATGTTGGACCATCACCACGACGTGCTCTTTCAACTGCTTCGTACATAGCTTCAGCAACTTTGACTGGATTCATTCCGTCAACTGGTCCACAAGGCATTTCGTATCCTAAACCAAGTTTCCAGATATCAGTATGGTTTGCTGTTCTTTCAACAGAAGTTCCCATTGCATATCCATTGTTTTCAACAATAAATACAACTGGAAGTTTCCATAACATAGCCATATTAAAAGCTTCGTGTAAAGAACCTTGTCTTGCTGCACCATCACCAAAATAAGTCATAGTTACACCACCTGTTTCAAAATATTTATCTGCAAAAGCTAAACCAGCTCCCACAGGAATTTGTCCACCTACAATTCCGTGACCTCCGTAAAAACGGTGTTCTTTTGAGAAAATGTGCATAGATCCACCCATTCCTTTAGATGTTCCTGTTGCTTTTCCTAAAAGTTCAGCCATTACACGTTTTGGGTCAACACCCATACCAATTGGTTGTACGTGATTTCTGTAAGCAGTTATCATTTTATCTTTTGTCAAATCCATGACATGCAATGCACCAGCTAGTACAGCTTCTTGACCATTATATAGGTGAAGAAAACCTCTTACTTTCTGTTGGATGTACAATGCTGCTAGTTTGTCTTCAAACTTTCTCCAAAGTAGCATGTCTTCATACCACTTTAAATATACCTCTTTTGTAACTTCTTTCATCTGAATTCTTTCTTTTGTAAAGTGTTGCTGTTATCAATTGTTGCCTATAACGCAAAATAGTTTCCTCCCACAAATTTGCGCCCGATGGGTCGGGATGCAAAAATAAGACATTCCTACTTAGAACTAAAATTTAAACGCTAATTTTTGGTTTTTTTTACAAGAACTTTTTGTCAAACATAAAAGGAAGTAAATTTTTCAGGGATGCTGATTGATAAATTGTACCTATTTCGCCCATGAAATAAATTTCGATAGGGGTCTCTTGTTTTATTTCGTATTCTGCAATTGACTGTCTACAAGATCCACAAGGTGGGATAGGAGCTGTCGTTTGATTGGTGTCTGAAGCAGCCGAAATTGCAATTTTTAAAATCTTAGCTTCAGGATAAATGGCTCCTGCGTGAAAAATAGCTACTCGTTCTGCACAAAGTCCTGACGGATACGCCGCATTTTCTTGATTTGAACCTAAAACAATCTTGCCATTGTCCAAAAGTAATGCTGCACCAACTCTAAATTTAGAATATGGGGCATAGGCTTTTTTACGGATAGCAATTGCTTCGTTCATTAAGTTTTGGATGTCTTTTGGAAGTTCTTGATAGAACTCAAAAACTGAAAATTGTGTTGTAATAGATATTTCTTTCATTATGTATTTAGGAAAAAAAATCCAAATTTCAATACTATGAAATTTGGATTGTTATAATTGTAATTCTTTTTTATTAATATACTTCGTATTTGTCCCCAAAGTTAAACGTTAGAGAGAAGCGAAGTGTGTTTTCTAGTGGATTTTTTACATTTGAAGTAGAGAATAGGTATGAAACATCTACTTTAACAACATTGTATTTGAACCCTGCACCTAGAGAGAAGAATTTTCTAGCTCCTTTAGGGCTTTCATGAAAATAACCTGCGCGAAATGCAAATGAATCCTGATACATGTATTCTGCACCAATGCTATAGGTGATTTCTTTTAATTCTTCACTAAAACCACCTGGCGCGTCTCCAAATGATTTAAATATTCCTGATGCCCAGCCTATTGATCGATAATCTTCTCTGTTTTGATTTCTTTCATCTGCAGTAACTGTGCCATCACCATTTAAATCTGGGTTTTGTGGCGTTGGAACCAATAACTTGCTAAATTCTACACCCAAACCAATTTTGTTGTATTCATCTAGAATGAAATGGGATCCCTCCACCTCTTAAATTAGCTGGTAAGAAGTTAGCATTGATTTCGTCATTGTCGTATTTGATTTTTGGACCGATGTTCTGAATGTTAAAACCACCTCTCCATCTACCGTTAAAATCGCTATATGCAATTTCTTCTGATTGATAGAAACCGGCAACATCTACTGCAAAAGAGGTCGCTGGGGATGCGTCTATGTCTTCAGAGGCTATTTTTAGATTAGAACGAATGTATCTTCCTGCTACTGCCATCGAGAATTTTTCACTTAATTTCAAGGAATAAGATCCATCAAGAGCAAACTCATTTGGAGATACAATGTTTACTGGTTCATCTGGGCTGTCTGTTTTTCTTAATTCGATATCACCAAAGCCAAAATAACGGAAACTTGCAGCAAAGGCATTACGGTCGTTTATTTTGTTGTAATAGGTAATTTGTCCTAAAGAGACATCATTTACTAAATCAGTAAGATAAGGGGTGTAACTAACAGAGAATCCTTGTTTGTCTTCGGAGAAGGCATACTTTGCGGGATTCCATTGTTGAGAAAAAGCATCTACAGATGTGGCGACTCCTTGGTCGGCCATACCTATACTGGCGTCGGCAGCTACCAACAAAAAGGGTACTGCAGTTGTAATTGTTCTTTCTTGTGCCTTGGCTAGGGTAGCTATGAAAAGGCAGATTAAAATGAGGGTAGTTTTTTTCATCTAGGTTTTTAATAGTAAACAAATATAATATTTAATTAAAGTATGACAAGTTTTTCAATTTTTTCTGCTTTTTTATTTGTTGTGTTCGATTTGACGGTTAATTTATAAATATAAACTCCCTTACCAATTCGATCTCCAAAATCATCTCTTTCGTTCCAAGTTATGTCCCGAGATAAAAAACCTTCGGTAGTAATAATTTGATTTTTTGTCCAAACGACTTTTCCCTGTAATTGTCATTACTTGGATCTGAACTTCTAAAGGTTCATAAGGTCTGTTGTGTGAAAACCAAAATTCAGTATAAGTTGTGAACGGATTTGGGTAATTTAAAACATGCGTTAATGTAATTGTATCATCTCCCGATACTATAAATTGAATTTCGGCTGTCACAGGGTTGTTATAAACATCCCAAGCTGTAACCGAAACCGTGTGCAATCCTACTGCTAGATTACGAAATGGAAAACGCAATGTTCCATGTGTATAATCATCTAACTTAGTTTGGTAGTAATCGTTTAATATATAAGGATTACTACATCTAGTCTAAAATTGCACCTATGTCATGTCCAATTCCGCTTGCAGTATTTATCCCGTTTTCATCTTCAAGATTCGCAAGTAAAAAAGGAGATTCATTTGTAACCCCTCCTGATACAAATGTTTCATCATTCATATATAACTGCACTTTTGGACTATTATCTGCTTGAGGTGCATTTTCATTTATACCGCCTATTTTTATTGTAGAATCATAGCCTGTTGATTCTCGAGAAGCTGTTGTTTTTTTGCGTAAAAGCTAATTTTTCCATTGCCTAGCGGAATTCGAATTCTCTAGGGACTACAAAACTAAATTCGAATAATCCATTGGTGATTGAAGCGCTTCCTCTAAAAATAGTCTCGCCCATGGTGTTGAATTGTATTGGAGGACTAAATCCATTGTTATTAAGTGTAGAAGCTATAATTGTTTTATCGAATATTGCTGTTGTTAGTTCTCCGTTGTAGTTTGTTAGTAAATTATTGTTTTCGTCTGTTATTTCTCCTGATAGTTTGATTTTTGCCAATGATTTAAAGTCATCTATCGGTTAAATAAGAACATCGTTTACTTTTGTTAGTTTTATTTTTGGTTTTGGAATTGCTAACATTAAGGCAGGGTCTCCAATATATACAATTACATTACTTGAAGAGCTAGGATTGCTGTTTTTGGATATTCTCAATGATTCTGAAATAGTAGTGTATTGATTGGAGCCGTATGATAATAAATTTTTGGATAGGATATCATTAAAATTCTCTGCGCTAAATTGTCCAATAGATCTTGTGGTTGTGAGCATGGCTATGGCGCCTCCTTTTGGATTCCAGAAGGTATATTCACCCGCAGTTGGTCTTGTGGGGTCGTCAAATCTTGAGAATTCGCACGTAATGGTTATAAATAAAGGATATTTATATTGATTGTTTAGGTTTTGCCCATCTGATTTCCCCCAGATTCGTTCACCTGCTAAGCCGTCTTCACCACCATGACCTAAATAGTTAAAGACTAGGGCTCCTTTTTCGAAAGCATCGAATAAGTCTGTTCTTGCTTTAGGGTATCTTGCTCCTCCTGCTGAGGCTTCTTCTACATAAGAGTCTAAAAGTATTTTGTCTACATTAAAGAAAGGTTTTTCGGTAGTGATAACATCAGCTAATTTGTTTTGTCTGCTTTGTAAGGTGGCATCCGAAGCTTTATCGGAATCATCGGCTATTAATACAAAGTTGTTTTTCCAATTTCCATATGATTTTATATCATGGTATTCGAGTACTTTATTGACCATTTCGCTAGCTTGTTTGGTGTCATTAACAAGCATTCTTCCTATGGCGATATCTATTCCTCCAAAGAAAGAAATTATATTTCCTTCATTGTTATCCATTAGTCCATAAAAGTCATCAGATGCAAATGAAGCTTCTCCTGAACTATTGCTTTCTTAATGAATGATATATAGGTATGATATTCCCATTATTATTGATTCTGTTTTTATAATCGAAAGAAGCGTCTCCAAAAAGATTGACATATTTAATTCTTTTTTCTGGAGAAGATGCATTATCATAGACATATTTGATGCAATTTCGGATAGCGGCTATATCTTGTTTTCCAGATGAGAATTCTTGATATATCGATTCTGTTGTGATTACTTTTACGTTTAAATTAGAATAGGATCTGTGGAAAGTGGCTAGTTTCTCAGCTTGATTCAATAAAAAAGAAGGAGTGATAATAACATAGTCAAGGTCTTGAAAAGTGCCTTGATTGTTCTTTAAAATTGTTCCTTTCAGGTTTTGATTGGGAATTTTGGTTTTGTTTTCTTTAAGTGGGGTGTAGTAATCCGAAGGATCGAGAGCGATATATTTTCGTACCTCTCCTAATTGTGCCTTAAAGCTGATTGTACTTTGATTTGAATTCTCAATAGTAGTTACATTATATATGTCTGTAACATCCCAAATTTGTGTAATTCCGGATGTGTTTGTTAAATTGTAATTTGCTATTCCGAGACTTGAATCTGCTAAATCATATTGAAAAAGAAATTGTTTTCCGTAGCCCTGTAGTTTTCTTTTTGCAATTAGGTTAATACGATCTAAGTATCCCTTCGAGCCAGGAACACCTCCATTGTTGTAGTTGAGTTTTATTTTTATGCTTTCTGTTCCTGTAAATGTTTTGTTTGATGGCAAAGAGTCGGTGTAGAACTTAATTTCAGAATTTGGGTTTATTGGACTGAAATTAATGTTTCCTATGTCTTGTCCGTTTGCTGTAACTTTAAAAGTTGTATTTGTAAAGGAGGCAGATGCTGTTTTGATTTGTATTTTTACAGGGATTGAAGTATCGATATTTGGAAAACTAAAGTCGAATTCTTGTTCGTTGTTAATGTCAAATGGTTCACCGTACCATTCTCGTCCTAAATGTATAATGTTTGTAAGGTCTTTTTCGTGATATTGATGGCTGTCAAATGTTGAGATGTTTATGGTGCTGCTTCCTGTTGGAGTTTGCATTTGCGAGATTCTTTTACCATCTCCTCCTTGAGTCGTTATATAGTAATATGATTTGTTGTCGTATAAATTGTTGTTGGTTCTGCTTTCGTTGCTCCAGGTGTCAACACCTTCTGCGTAAAATAAAATATAATCATCATTGTCAAAATTTCCGTCATTTTCACCAATAATTTGAATAGCATTTTCAGTAAGATCATTTGGGTAAAAGACTGCATTAGATAAAGGGAGCATTCTTCCTCCATTACCGTATATTTTTATTTTTTTTGGGTTGGTTTTTACTAAGTCCGAGTTTAAGTTTTGTAAAAAGCTTTTAGAGATTTTGTAAACTCCTGATTTTTCGATATAAAATCGGTACCAATCTCCTGATGATAATACAGAATTGGAGATGTTTGCGCTTTTTCTAGTTAATGATGTTCTTGAAGAAGTATTACTTTGAGAGTTGGTTATTATATTATAGCTAAAGGATTTTACTTTTTTGTATCCATTACCATCATTAATTATTGGAGATAAAGTTAATAAAGCTTGATTTATTCCTCTTGCAGATGATATTATTATCGATTCATTCGTGGTTTTGGGTATGTTTTTTAGGGTTAAATCCCCGAGTTGATTTTCTGAAATTGTTTCGTAGACAATATTGGATAATTGCACGATGCTGTTTTCAGAATAATTAGATTGTGTAAGGTTTAAAGTATATAAAATTGACTTTGTATCGGCATTCAAATGGTAGTTATTGCCCGAAAATAAGGGGGCATTTACTTTGAAGTCGCCAAAATACATGTCTTTTTTGTCAAGCCAATTTAAAATGATATCATCTTTTGTTTGTGCAAAAGAGTTGATATGTAGTGAGATAAAAAAAAATAGTAGTGTCTTTTTCATTGTATGTTTTAACGAAAATGTCATTGTTATATTATGGCAAGTAAAAATATAGTATTTAGTGTTATAGTAAATAATAAAAAGTATATTTTTGCGTTCGAGTAATGTGAGATGATTTGACAAGAATCAGGTACATGAAATATTTATAATTGTTTTTATAATTGATGTTGCAAATTAATTTTAATTATTATATTGCAGCACCTAAATTATTACCTACTAAAGAGTATGAAAGTAAACAAAATTATGGCCTTACAGTTAATGTTATCTATGACATTGGTTCTGGGAATGGCTAGCTGTAGTAAAAAATCTAGTTCGAGTGCATCAAGAGCTACGGGTTGGGACGTTAATAGTATTAATGGAACAGCACAAAATGTTTCTAACAAAAAACAACAAGCGGGACCGGGACTAGTTTTTGTAGAAGGAGGGACATTTACCATGGGTAAGGTTCAGGATGATGTTATGCATGATTGGAATAATACGCCAACACAACAACACGTTCAGTCTTTTTATATGGATGAGACTGAGGTAACTAATATGATGTACTTAGAATACCTTGAGTGGTTGAAAAAAGTATTTCCACCAACAGAAGAAAATTACAAGCATATATATGAAGGAGCTTCACCAGATACTTTAGTTTGGAGAAATCGTTTACATTTTATCCTATAATCTTCACATGTTATCGAATAAAACAACTAAACTACTGATTATCAAAAACTATTAACGATATTTGTTAGAATTCTCAATTCGTGTTGCATATGAAAAACCAGGCACTTTTGAATGCAATTATTGAAAAAGCAATCGACGGAATTATAACCATAAACGAACAAGGTATAGTAGAGACTATAAATCCCTCAGCCTGCCGTTTTTTGTACAACTAGGCTGCCTCCCTAACAACAGGAGCATGTATTAACCTT
>NZ_JBXBAV010000081.1:0-49512 GCF_056783245.1 Flavobacterium sp. TC780
CTATGTCCTGTTACTTCATTCAGTTACGTATTGCTAAGGTTAATACATGCTCCTGTTGTTAGGGAGGCAGACGCTGGCTTAGATATTCGTATCATGAATCCAATCGATGCTACAAACTTCACTCTTGAAAGAATAATTAAAGGATTAGACACTATCTCTGTAACTGGTAACGTATTACGTGATTACCTTACAGATTTATTCCCAATTCTTGAAGTTGGAACTTCTGCTAAAATGCTTTCTATCGTTCCTTTAATGAATGGTGGTGGATTATTTGAAACTGGTGCTGGAGGTTCTGCGCCTAAACATGTTGAGCAATTTACACAAGAAGGATATTTACGTTGGGATTCATTACGGAGAATTTTTAGCTCTTGGTGCTTCTTTAGAGCATTTAGGTCAAACTTTAAACAACTCTAAAGCAATTGTTCTTGCTAAACTTAGTCAGGCTAATGACAAATTCCTTGCAAACGATAAATCTCCAGCTCAGTAAGATAGGACAAATCAACAACCGTGGTTCTCGCTTTTATTTAGCTTTCTACTGGGCTCAAGCTTTGGCTGCTCAAAATAAAGATGCTGAATTAAAAGCGATCTTCACTCCTATCACTGCTGAGTTTGCTGAAAACGAAGCTAAGATAAATGCTGAATTAATTGCTGCTCAAGGAAAACCTCAAGATATCGGTGGCTATTACCAACCAAATCCTGAATTAACTAGTAAAGCAATGCGTCCAAGCGCAACATTTAATTCTATTTTAGCTAAAATAGCTTAACACATAAATTTTATAGAGACACACTGCAAAGTACTTCTCTACAAATGAATATCTAAAAGACAACCCTAAACGGTTGTCTTTTTTTAACTCACATTTAACATTGATTTTGTAATAATTTTTGCCTTATAACGTCTTATAAAGTAATTCAAAATTTAAACAATCATTTTCAAAAAAAGTTAACTCATTACTTATTGTATTTCTCGTTTCTTTTTCTTCGATAGCACCAAGAGAAATTCACCCTCAGTGGCATCATTCGGACTCTAAAAATAATGAAACCTTAATTGGAGTCAACATATACATCCCTTCATTAAAAACAGGTACTACAACCAATGAATATGGTTTTTACTCGATTACAGCTCCAAAAGGAGAATATCAGATAGAGATAAGCTACGTCGGATATCAAACTTTTGAACAAACCATTAACAAAGAAACTAAAAGTAATTACTTAAAGAAGGTGGTGAAGAACTTCAAGAAGTAGTCATTACTGACAATAGAGGAAGAGCCAATACTCGTACTCCTGAAATGAGTGTAAACAAACTTTCTATTACATCTATAAAAAAAAATGCCCGTTGTTATCGGGGGAAGTTGATGTTTTAAAATCAATTTTACTACTCCCTGGTGTTACCAATGCTGGTGAAGGAGCGTCTGGTTTTAACGTACGTGGTGGTGGTGCCGATCAAAATTTAATACTTCTTGATGAAGCTACAATTTTTAATTCTTCACATGTTTTTGGATTCTTCTCTGTATTTAATCCAGATGCCATTAAAGATTTAAAATTATATAAAGGAGAATTCCCGCTCGTTACGGAGGTAGAGCATCATCCGTTTTGGATATATATCAAAAAGATGGAAATAGCAAAGATTTCCATATGAATGGTGGATACGGATTAATCTCAAGCCGACTTACTTGCTGAAGGTCCACTAGTAAAAGATAAAGGATGAGTTCTTAATTGGAGGAAGAGCTTCTTATGGTCATCTATTCCTAAAACTAACTGAAGACATGAAAGACAATTCTGTTTATTTTTATGACTTAAATGCTAAATTGAGTTATAGATTAAATGACAACAGTTTATATTTATCAAGTTATTTGGAAGTGATGTGTTTAGCATAGCCAATAGCTTTGCAAATACTTTACGGAAATACTACTTTAAACTTTCCGTTGGAATCATTTATACTCAGATAAACTTTACGCTAATTTTGTAATTTACAGTGATTATTATTATGGACTTAATTTGGATTTAGTTCGATTCAAATGGGATTATGGCATCAAGAATTAAATATCAAATACGATTTCAAAAATTATATTTCAGACAAATTCAAGCTGAATTATGGTATAAATGGTATTTACTATGATTTTAGACCCAGGAACTATTTATTAAACCAACAGGTGAAGAAATTAGAATCGACCCAGAACAATTAACAAGAAATATGCATTTGAACATGCAATTTATATTGAGGCAGAAAATCAAATTGCGAAAAAACTAACCTTTCATACGGTCTGCGCTTTAGCATGTTTTATCGTTTAGGTTCTTAGTCAGTTAACTTATATGAAAATGATAATCCGTCGTTTCATTGATCCTGTTAGGCAAATTTACGAGAAAGCAACCCCAATAGGAACTCAGTATTATGGCAAGAACAAATCTATTTATGATTATAAAAATTTAGAACCTCGTTTTTCTATTGGATACCAAATAAACGAAGACCAAGCTGTCAAAGCTAGTTACAACAGAATGGCGCAATACTTACAATTAATATCAAATACCTCATCTCCTACTCCTCTTGATGTCTGGATGCCAAGCGACCAGTTTATTAAACCTCAGATTGCTGATCAGGTTGCTCTAGGTTATTTCAGAAATTTCCAAGATGGAGATTACTCACTTGAAGCTGAAACGTATTATAAGAAAATAAAAAACAGACTTGATTATATTGATGGTGCAGATTTAATCGCAAACAATGCTATTGAACAAGTACTTTTAAATGGTCGTATGCGTTCTTATGGTGTAGAGCTAATGCTTAAAAAGAATACAGGAAAATTAACTGGATGGGTTTCGTATACTTTATCAAAATCAGAACAGCAAACTCCAGGAAGAACTCCTGAGGAAACAGGAATTAATAACGGACAATGGTATAATTCAGTTTACGATAAGCTACATAATTTAGCTGTAACAACTGCATATTCACTAAACGAAAAATGGTCTTTTGGTGCTAATTTTGCATTACAATCGGGACAACCGGTAACTTATCCGACTGGATACTATGAGTATCTTGGTGTTAAAGTTCCCCATTATGGTACACGAAATGAAAACAGACTACCAGCATATCATCATTTAGATATCTCAGCTACATTAACTCCAAGATCAAACAAAAACAGAAATTGGAAAGGCGAATGGGTTTTTAGTATTTATAATCTTTATAATAGACATAATGCAGCCTCAATTAATTTCAGACAAAACGAAGATACAGGCTATAATGAAGCTGTAAAAACTTCTATTTTCGGAATGGTTCCTGCAGTTAGCTATAATTTTAAATTTTAATTCACTTCTCCAAAAAGAGAAATAAAAATATATTCACATGAAAAAAATAAGCCTATTAATTCTTTTTTTTACAGCGCTCTTTTTTACGAGTTGCGAAGAAGTTGTTGAAGTTGATTTAAAAACAGAACCACCTAAATTGGTAGTAGAAGCTGTCATTAATTGGACAAAAGGAACAACAGGAAACCAACAAATGATAAAATTAACTACCACTACAGATTATTACAATCCAGTAATTCCAGTTGTTTCAGGAGCTACAGTATCTATAAAGAATAGCACTAATAAAGTATTCTCCTTTATAGAAGTTCCACAAACAGGACAATACGTTTGTACAAATTTTGAGCCTGTTATTAACGAAACCTATGTTTTAACCATTATTAGTGGAGGAAATACTTATACAGCAACCGAAACCTTAAAATCGGTAGCGCCAATTACAAGAATAGAACAGAAAAACGATGGTGGCATTATGAAAGATGAAGTTGAAGTAAAAGCATATTATAATGATCCTGCTAACGAAACAAACTATTATTTATACCATTACACATACTCTAATAAAGTACTGTCTAGTTATTCAGCTGTAGAAGATAGATTTTTTAACGGAAATGAGTTTTTCAGCACTTCAAATAACGATGATTTAAAACCGGGTGATAAAGTTGAAATAAGTCATATCGGTATCTCTAAAAGTTATTACAATTACATGAATATCTTAATAAGTATTGCTGGCGATAATAGTGGCGGACCATTTCAATCTCCTCCAGCAACAGTAAGAGGTAATGTTATAAACACAACAAATGCAAGCGACTATCCTTTAGGTTATTTTTCACTTGGCGAAATAGACACTAAAAAATACACAATCGAGTAATTCTGAATATGGAACACAAAGTAGAAATTTTAACCGAAAAGAAAATTGTTGGAAAACGAATTACAACCTCTTTTTCTGCCAATAGGACAAAAGAACTTTGGCAAGGTTTTATGCCTAACCGAAAAGAAATACAAAATAATATCGGTCCAGAGCTATATTCTATTGAAGTGTATCCAGAATCTCATTTTGCTAATTTTAATCCAAACAATCAATTTGAAAAATGGGCAGGCATAGAAGTAACAGATTTCCTTTCGGTTCCTGTTGGCATGGAAACCATTGTAATTCCAAACGGACTATACGCAGTTTTTATACATAAAGGCCCTGCAAGCAACGGACATAAAACATATCAATATATTTTCACTGATTGGTTGCCTAAGTCGGAATACTCACTTGAGAACAGACCTCATTTTGCCGTCATGGGCGAAAATTACAAACATGAAGATCCAACATCCGAAGAGGAAATTTGGATTCCGATTAGATATAAAAAATAAAATTCATAAAAAATGCTCTCCCAACTGAGAGCATTTTTTTTGCTTTACTTTTAAAACACAAAGCTATCAAGTCTCAACATATGTAAATGTTTAAGAATTAGAATTAGGCAACCTTTGCGAATAATTAATTCAAAAATTAAAATCATGAGACACTTACTTCTTCTTTATGTTCGCTATTTGCATTTAATACAAAAGCACAAAATTTCAAAAATCCAGAATCTTTATTTGATCCTACCCCCTATGGCTTTAGTCATGCATCATCGGTTTCTGCAACTGGGGAATTGATTTACATATCTGGGCAAAGTGGTGGCTTAGGCAAAGAACATCTTTTAAGTAATAGCTTTCGAGAACAAACACAAGTAGCATTACAAAATATTGTAACAGTACTGGACAGCTACAACTTAAAACCACAGAACGTTATAAAAATTACTATTCTAATAGTAGATCATTCACAAGAAAAACTAAAAATATGGAATGAAGAAATTAATGAAGTATGGAAAAATAAGCCATTCCCAGCCAGTTCATTAAATTCCAGATTCCAAAATTAGCCATAGACGGAATGCTAATTGAAGTGGGATGCAGTTGTTACAAAGCAAAAAAATAACTTTTTAAGATTCTTAAACCATTAAAAGATTATGTTTAATAAGAATCTGTGACAAAGAAAACCAATCATATAGGTTATCTAGCTCAGTTAAGTAAAACAGTCCAAACTTATATTTTCTTAAATAACTTATATACTAAAAATATCGTTGCAACTTATAGACAACACAAATAATCCTTTTAATCTTTATAATCTAGCTCATAAAAAAACTCAATTACTTAATCGTAGAAAAATATTTACTTTTTCACTTTCGTACATTTATGGCACATTTTAAATCTTAACTATAAATGTCCTCACATCATATCGTACGCGACGACCAAGAACCTGCATTAATCATAGCCAACGGAGCAGCCTCCAATCCCGAATTATGAGGACAATTACTAGAATGGTCTCCTTTGGTAATCGTATTAGATTCGGCTATAGAACGAGTAGTCGATTTAGGTATAAAAGTCGATGTGTTATTAGGTGACTTCATGCGTGATTCGACCCAGAAATATACAAAACCACACAATATCCAATCGAGAGTACATACTCTAGAATGAGGACAAAACCGATTTAGAAAAAGCATTCGATTATTTAATCGAACAAAAATGCCTGCTGTAAATGTAATTTGGTAAATTCAAAAAGAGCCGACCATACTATTACAAATATAACCAACATCTGTTCGATATCGAAATTTATTGAAAATTGTAATCCTCAATGACCATTCCAAAATATTTTTTATTACCAAACAAATCGAAAAACGATATATGCAACACTTCATTTCACTTATCCCATATTGGAATAGTAAACGGAATTTTTTCAGACAATTTGGTATACCCTTTACATAACGACATCCTTTCAATAGGCTATCGCACTGGGAGCAGTAATGCCGTTGTAAAAGATGGAAATAATCTACAATTACCCACACCGATGGCGATTTATTGCTAATGGAATGTATGGATTAATTCTTTTTTCAGGAGCTATTTCCCGCTTTCGCCTCAATCTTTTTGGGCAAGAAAAGCCCAAAAAGGATACCAGCTCAATCGGGGCTAACCCAAATAATTTCATAATACTAATATAACTTATTTCCAAATTAGGAATGTGTACCTTTGCACGGAAATTAAGAATAATGAAAGCTACAAATAACGCCGAGAAAACAAGTCTACATCCTAGAAACCCGCATCGTTCCCGCTACGATTTTGAAAAGGCAACTAATTGCAGCTTGTTCTGAATTAAAGAAATACGTGGCGATAAACGAACATGGAATCGAAACAATTGATTTTAGTAATCCCGAAGCAGTAAAGGCACTTAATAAAGCCTTATTAATTCATTATTACGACATACAAAACTGGGATATTCCTAAAAATTACCTCTGCCCTCCAATTCCTGGAAGAGCTGATTACATTCATTACCTAGCCGATTTATTAGCACAACAAATAATGGTGTTATTCCAGAAGGCGAAGCAGTGTTAGGTTTAGACATTGGTGTTGGCGCTAATGTATTTATCCAATATTAGGAAATGCAGCCTATGGATGGAGTTTCGTAGGAACAGATATCGATGAAAAAGCAATCGAAAACTGTAGTAAAATTATTGAAGCCAATCCTAAACTAATTGACACTATCAGTTTACAACAACAAACAGAATCACGTTTTATATTCAAAAATATAATTACACCCGAAGATAAATTTACATTCACTATTTGTAATCTGTCTTTTCATTCTTCCTCAGAAGAAGCTTCAAATAAAGGTGCTGTTCGAAAAATAACAAGCCTAAATCCAAAAGCAAATAGAAAAGCAGCTCCAGTTTTAAACTTCGGTGGTCATAGTGCCGAATTATGGTGCGATGGTGGGGGGGGAAATTGGATTTGTAACACAAATGATTTACGAAAGTGCCAAATATCTAATGCAATGTTTATGGTTTCTACATTAGTATCCAAAAAGAGAAAACTTATCAAGTATCTATAAAACATAAAACAAAGTAAATGCTTCAATCGTAAAAACAATCGATATGGCACAAGGTCAGAAAACGAGCCGTATTGTAGCATGGTCATTCCTACCGAAGCACAACTAGGTAAATGGAGTTTTAAAAGCGAAAATTAAATTATAATATCTCTGTATAATCAATTCTAGGACTATAAAAACATCGATTTTAACCCTGTTCCAACTTGGAAATCAAAAACAAGAAATCATTATTTCTATTTTTTGTTTTGTAACTTTACAATCCCAACAATTCTAATATAAATAAATGAATTTTCAAGTAGCCTCAGATTATAGTCCAAAAGGAGATCAGCCACAAGCAATTGAAAAATTAACCCAAGGTATAATTGATGGCGAAAAATACCAAACGCTTCTTGGAGTAACAGGGTCAGGAAAAACATTTACAGTAGCCAATGTAATACAGGAAGTGCAAAGACCAACATTGGTTTTGGCACACAATAAAACATTGGCAGCACAATTATATTCAGAATTCAAACAATTTTTCCAAACAATGCTGTAGAATATTTCGTTTCATACTATGATTATTACCAACCAGAAGCATTTATGCCAGTAACGGGAGTATTTATAGAAAAAGATCTATCTATTAACGAAGAGTTGGAGAAAATGCGTTTAAGCACAACATCTTCCCTACTTTCAGGACGACGCGACATATTGGTCGTCGCTTCAGTTTCTTGTTTATACGGTATCGAAAACCTGTGGAATTCCAGAAGAATGTAATTGCTATAGAAAAGGATCAGGTTATTTCCAGAACCAAATTATTACACAGTCTGGTACAAAGTTTATATTCAAGAACCGAAGCCGATTTAATCCTGGAAGTTTTAGAATAAAAGGTGATACTGTTGAGGTATATCCTAGTTATGCAGATGACGGATATCGAATTCATTTTTTTGGGTGATGAAATCGAAGAAATTGAATCCTTCGATATAAAAACTTCTCAGGTAATTAGAAATTTAATAAACTTACTATTTACCCTGCCAATATGTTTGTAACATCACCAGATGTACTGCAAGGAGCAATATGGCAAATACAACAAGACTTGGTAAAACAAGTAGACTATTTTAAAGAAATAGGAAAACATCTAGAAGCCAAACGACTAGAAGAACGCACCAATTTTGATTTAGAAATGATTCGTGAACTAGGTTATTGCTCAGGCATCGAGAACTATTCTCGTTATCTTGACGGAAGAGAAGCTGGAACAAGACCATTCTGTTTACTAGATTACTTTCCAGATGATTATTTAATGGTAGTCGATGAAAGTCACGTAACATTATCGCAAGTGCATGCTATGTATGGAGGAGATAGAAGCCGTAAAGAAAATCTTGTTGAATATGGTTTCCGCCTACCCGCAGCAATGGATAACCGTCCTTTAAAGTTTGAAGAATTTGAAGCCATGCAAAACCAAGTAATTTATGTATCGGCTACTCCGGCAGATTATGAATTACAAAAAACAGATGGTGTATATGTAGAGCAGGTAATTCGTCCAACAGGATTATTAGATCCAATTATCGAAGTACGCCCAAGTTTGAATCAAATTGATGATTTAATCGAAGAAATTCAGCTACGTTGCGAATTAGACGAACGTGTTTTGGTTACCACTTTAACAAAAAGAATGGCCGAAGAATTAGCAAAATACTTAACCAAAGTTAGTATTCGATGTCGTTATATACACTCTGATGTAGATACGCTAGAACGTATCGAAATTATGCAAGATTTACGAAAAGGTATTTTTGATGTTTTAATTGGAGTAAACTTACTTCGTGAAGGTTTGGATTTACCTGAAGTTTCACTAGTAGCAATTCTTGATGCCGATAAAGAAGGATTTTTGCGTAGTCATAGATCATTAACTCAAACTATTGGTCGTGCAGCAAGAAACCTCAACGGAAAAGCAATTATGTATGCTGACAAAATCACTGCGAGTATGCAAAAAACTATTGACGAAACCAATTACCGCCGTACAAAACAAATTAATTTCAATCTAGAACACAACCAGGTTCCACAGGCATTAAATAAAAAAATCGACAGTGCTTTCACCAAAAATCCATTGGTAGAATATGAATTAGGTCATACTTTGAGTGAAGCAGCCGAGCCAGACACAGCTTACCTATCTAAAGCAGAACTAGAGAAAATGATTCGTGAAAAGCGTAAATCAATGGAAAAGGCAGCTAAGGACTTAGACTTTCTTCAGGCAGCAAAATTGCGTGACGATATTAAGAAATTACAAGAACAATTGCCTTAATTGTGTTGCTCCTGAAAAATTTTAAGTAAGACTTCAGGATCAATCATTGCATTTGGAGCATTCTTCATTAAATTAAGAATGCGCTTAGTAGCTATAGGATTTAATCCCATATCAATAGCAATTTGCTGTATTGCAGTAGCTTCTCTAATATGTAATATACCATCGCAATGCATAATTAAAGCCAATCGATAAAATTGCTGAATACGCTGAAACTCTGACTTGATAACTAATGAAGGTATCTCCTGATGAAATAAATCTTTAAAAGTCACTTCATCAATATTTAATTCCTGAGCAACCAATGACAAAAAATCATACTCTCTCTTATGCAATTCTCCATCAACAGTTGAGAAAGATATTAGTTCTAAAAGTAAACTTATTTTTTCTGTATTAGTATTCATCAAATTCATATTTTTAGCTAAAATATTGCTTTTAAATTTAAAATACAAAAACGGCAGCTATGCAATTAATTATCAAGGCATACAATCTAAAATTAAAACATACTTTTAGAATTTCAAGAAAAACAATCGATTTTCAACCAACAGTAATTGTTGAATTAAAAAAAGATGGATATTCTGGTTTTGGTGAAGCAACATCCAATCCATATTATAATATCACTGTTCCAATATTAGAAAATGATCTTGAAAAAATCCGTCCAATTATAGAAGTAATAGAGAATGAAACTCCAAAAGAATTTTGGGCAAAAATAAATCCATTATTACAAGAAAATAAATTTGCGCTATGCGCCTTAGATAATGCTTTCAATGATTGGTATGCTAGAAAAAAAGGCATTAAACTATATCAATTATGGAATTATTCCATTCAAAATAATCCATTGACTAATTATACCATCGGAATTGATTCTATTGAAAAAATGGTTTCTAAAATGAAAGAATTACCATGGCCTATTTATAAAATAAAACTAGGAACTCCCGAAGACATTGCCATTGTAACTGAGTTAAGAAAACACAGTAATGCTATTTTTAGGATAGACGCCAATTGTGGATGGGGTGTTGATGAGACAATTAAAAATGCTATTGAACTAAAAAAACTTGGTGTCGAATTTCTTGAACAACCGCTCAAAGCAGATGACTGGGACGGACATCGAAAAGTTTTTAATCATTCCGTTTTACCTATTGTAGCTGACGAAAGTTGTATCATAGAAAGTGATATTGCTAAATGCCACAACCATTTTCATGGTGTAAATATAAAGTTGATGAAATGTGGGGGCATAACTCCAGGACGACAAATGCTACAGGAAGCAAAGCAATTGGGATTAAAAACAATGATAGGTTGTATGACCGAATCTACAGTTGGAATTTCTGCAATTGCTCATTTATTACCAGAACTCGATTATGTTGATATGGATGGTCCTTTGCTATTAGAAAAAGATATTGCTAGTGGCGTTATCATACAAAATGGAGCCATAAAATATGCTGAAGGTAACGGAACTGGAGTTATCTTATATTAATCACAATTTCAATATAAGGAAAGTAACAATTCAATTACTTTTAAAACGTACCTTTGTAAAAAATTAAACGATGACAAATAACGATATCCTAAAAAAACTACGCGTAGCCTTAATGCTCCGTGACGACCAAATAGTTGAAATATTAGAATTGGTAGATTTTAGAATTTCAAAATCAGAGTTGGGTGCTTTTTTCAGAGCCGAAGACCATGAAAACTATATGGAATGTGGGGATCAGGTATTGCGTAACTTCTTAAACGGATTAGTAATTCATTTAAGAGGAACAAAAGAAAATCCTAAAAATCCTAATGATGTTTTAGCGAAACACAAAGCTGAAATACCTGCTAAAGATAGCACAAAGGAAAGGCCAGAATTTAAAGCCAAATCAAAAGATGAGGAAAGATCTAGAGGAGATCAAGCACCATCTAAATCTGGAACTGCTGCAAAAAAACCTTTCAAAAAGAACAACAGTAAATCTACTCCAAAAATACAAATAGTTGAAAAAGTAAAATTCAACTTCGGTAAAAACAAAAAATCCTAAGCTCACACTTAGGTTTTTTTTTATATATTTTAATTGTAAATAATGACAAAAACATTTTTAATATTAATCTTTTTATCATCATTCACTGTAAAAAGTCAAAATAGTACAAAAGAAGAAATAATTGGAAATTGGCAAGTGACAAATGTAGTGACTAAGTCTAATAACAAAAATATTATTGATTTTTCAAATTCATTTAAAAATGCCATATTCTCTTTTAAAGAAAATAGAGATTTTATGATATCTTTTAAAAAGAACACTCGATTAACTCTTATGACAGTAAAATCTTTAGATAATACAAAATGGTTATTTGATGAAAGAGATGACAAATTTAAAATTGGAACACATGAGGATCATTATTCTATAATGGCTCTTAAAGTCAAAATTAAAGGAAATAGAGCCTACATAAATTTAGATGAGACTAATCTTAATTTGGAATTGATAAGAATATAATAATTCGCAAAAACAAAAAATCCTAAGCTCACACTTAGGATTTTTTTTATCAGATATGTTAAAGTGAAACCATTTTTGCGTTTTCAAACTCAATTCTCAATTCTTTTTGAAATCGAATCTGTATTTTTGTATAAATTAGATTTTAAAACATGAAGAAAATTATTTTATTTTTAGCACTTGTATTCGTTTCCCAAATAAATGCACAAGAACGTCCAAAACTAGTAGTTGGAATTGTTGTGGATCAAATGAAGATGGAATATCTCTATCGTTTCTCAGATGATTTTACAGCAAATGGTTTCAAAAGGCTTATGAATAACGGTTACACGTTTCAAAACATGCATTACAATTACATGCCTACCTACACTGCACCAGGTCATGCATCCATTTACACAGGAACAACTCCTGCAACACATGGAATTGTAAGTAACGAATGGTTTAGTCGAAAATTAGGAAAACAAATGTATTGCACCAATGATGCTGGAGTAGTAACAATAGGTGATGGTACAAAAGAGGAAGGCGAAATGTCTCCAAAAAACTTATTAAGCACAACTATCACTGACGAGTTAAGAATGTCAACCAATTTTCAAGGAAAAGTAATTGGTGTGAGTCTTAAAGATCGTGGAGCAATTTTACCAGCAGGTCACTTTGCTAATTGGGCTTTTTGGTATAGCAAAACAGGATCTTTTATTTCAAGTACATTTTACGGAGATAAATTACCTGATTGGGTAACTGAATTTAATGGTGAAAAACGTTATTTATCATATATAAACAAAGGCTGGGATCTTTACAAACCTCTTTCTGTTTATACTAGTAAAAGCTTACCAGATAACAATCCATACGAAGGGAAGCTATACAATAGTGCAGCACCCGTTTTTCCATACAACTTAAAAGATATGTATGATAAAAATGACGCAGGAATTATTCGTTCTACTCCATTCGGAAATGACTTACTTGCTGATTTTGCAAAAAGAGCAATCGAAAAAGAAGAATTAGGAAAAGATGATATTACAGACTTCTTAACGGTTAGTTTCTCATCTACAGATTACGTAGGGCATTTATTAGGGCCACGTTCTATGGAGTTACAAGATACTTATTTGCGTTTAGACCAAACTATAGCAGACTTTTTAGCTTACTTAGACAAAACTGTTGGTAAAGATAATTACTTACTTTTCTTAACTGCTGATCATGCTGGAGCTGAGAATGTAAATTACCTTAAAGATCGTAAGTACAATGTAAATAGTATTAGCCCAAAAGATATTCGTAAAAATCTAACCGATTTTTCAGTAAAAACTTTTGGTGCCGATTTAGTTTTAAACTATTCTAGCTTCAATTTATTTTTGAATAAAGAAGTCATCAAAACTAAAAAACTGGAATATAGTTAAAGTTAAACAAGCTTTCAAAGATTATTTGATGGCTCAGGAATACGTAAAAAGAGTATATACCGAAGAAGAAATTTTAAGTGCTACAGGTAATGATTACTACTTAAACTTTATTGTAAAAGGATATGACGTAACTCAAAACGGAGATTTAATTGTTCTGGACAAACCCGGTTATATCGAATACATGGGAACAGGAACATCTCACGGAACTCCATATACTTATGACACTCATGTACCGGCAATTTTTTACGGATGGCACGTTAAAAAAGGGGAATCATATAATAAAAAAGTGATTACACAAATTGCTCCAACAATTGCACAAAAAATAAAAGTAACGTTCCCGAACGGAACCAAAACTAATGTTCTTGAAGAAGTTTTAGATACTAAAAAGTAATTCATTTCATAAAATAAAAACGGCTGTATTATTAAATTACAGCCGTTTTTGTTTATAATTGATTTTATTATCCTCTAAATCTATTTCTTACAATGATGTCTTTAAGCTTAGCTTTTAAATCTTCACCAGTGTCATAAACCATTTGTTCGTTATTAGGAAATGGCATAGCACGTCTATTAAAATAACTCATGTAACTATCCTCGCAAGCACTCTTATCTCCTTTGTAAGTTGCATAAACATAATCAAAGATGAATTCGCTAGTTACTGGAAACGATTGCATTAACTGATTGGTCCTTAAATCAACATAATCTACCTTTGCGGTTACCTGACAAGATTTAAATTGTCTGAACTCGTATATATTTGCTCGAAGCGTTCTATAATTATCAACCTTTATTTCCCGACCTAAGCTATCTTTTACAGGCTTACCTCTACCATCCAAAAGAGTTCTCACTCCATCTTTCACCTGCTTTTCTTTAATAAACTCTTTCTCTTTAATTTGCTCTGGCGAAATAAATATCTCTCTAAAATTCAAAATTAAACTATAGTCGTAAACAACACTTTTTTGTCTGACACTATGATAAACAGTCCATTTATCATTTAATCCGTACGTGCTGAAATCTAATAAATCATTTTGAAGCTGTTTTGGAATAACCATATTCGTTTCGTTTTTAGCATAAACATCTACAAAATCGGTACCTTTAAAAAGGGCTTCATCCATTAATTTTTTTGCGTTTTTGTATCCCGGATTGATATTTTCCAGATAAGCGAAATCATCGTATGCCTTTCTAAAATCCAGCTTGTTTTTAGATTTTAAAAGTGCCGAAGCATTTTCATATAAATATTTTGATAATGCATTTTTGCTACTTACAATTTGCGAAGAATAATTATCAAACGGAAAATAGGCATTCTTACCTTGTTTCATTAACTGCAATGGCAACAATGGTCGTATTTTTTCCTGACGGTTATTTAATTGTATGTACGTATTGTAAACACGCTCAATGTTAGCAGGATTAGCCTCTTTTGCCATCAAATCAAAACTGCGTAAATCTCTCTCTTTGGCTTTAGCAAAAGCTTCTTCTAACAAGTAAACATAATCTTGTTTACCCTTAGAATCTTTTTTAGTTCTTAATCCTTCGACCGCACGATCAATAGCTCCATCATAATTACCATCACTTAACATTGATTGAGTGCTTTTTACACCACACGAAGAAAGTGCTAAAAACAATATTGAAAAAAGTAGTATAATCTTTTTCATTCTATAAATTTTAAAGTGCAAATATATCTGTTTTAGATTGATTCAGATAAGTAGTAACTCGATTTTAAATTTAAGAAGCAGAAACTTTCAATTTCAGAATAACCTCCTCCGCGATAGCTATAAAAACTTGGTCAGATTAGAGCATTTACTATTTATAAAAATCCATCTGATTTTAGCACAATATTATTTTAATAAATACAAATATTAGATTTTAGATTCTCTCTTCATTTTTATTTGATAAGCAATTTCCCAAAACAATATAGATAAAAAAGCATTAGCCATTAATGCAGTTTTAACCCCATAAGAATCATATTTTGGAAATAAATGCAAATCTCCAATCTTCAATGCTACGTATAAAGCTAAAAATGCAATTATAGCAGAGTACACTATATTTAATAAAGGTTTCCATTTTAATACCAAAAAAGAGAAAATTAGATTGATAAGAAGAAAACCGCAACCTAAAGTTATAAATCTATGATCTTTTAATTTTTCGCCCAATGCCAGCAAATATGAAGTTGAAAAACTATAGGTGAAAAATAATATTGAATAGATTAGAATACGGATTTGTAATTTCATTTTTTAATTTTTTAGTTTGCCGAAAATACAAATTAAAAATGAAGCTTTGATTAATTTAAGTTTGATAAATGATGGTTAAAAATTTGTTTGCAGGCATGGATTGTCAAATTTACTCTATAAGAGATATTCAAATTAGTCATCCAAGTATTTTAAAATACAGATACAAATTGAAAAAATAAAAATTACAAATACTACATTGCTGATTTTATATATTATTTTATTCTTTTTTGTTTCCTTATTCCATTCTATAGTAAAATCTTTTATATGCTTTTTATATATTTTATAGTTGAAATAATTAATAGTCAAACTAATTATAACAAAAAAAGGAAATAAAAAAAGTATAGTAATATGTAAACTGGGAAATAAAACTTTTTTAAAAATGGCAAGAACTGCCAACACAAAAAAAGCCTGAATACTTGAAAGTCCTTGAGTTACTTTTAATGAATCATTTCCCGTAGTATGAAGATAAAAGAATATTCTCCCTGTTTTTTTAATATCCATTATTGATTTTATTTTGTCTACAAAAAGCTAAAATATTCTTACTTAAACCTAAGACATCATAAAAACTAACATTAGAACCAAATCCCATTTGTTATTTTGTTTTTTAATTTTTTAGTTTCCCGAAAATACAAATTAAAAATGAAGCTTTGATTAATTTAAGTTTGATAAATGATGGTTAAAAATTTGTGCAGGCATGGATTGTCAAATTTACTCTATAAGAGATCCCCGAATCCTATTTCTCATATATTTTTATTTTTATTTTTATTTTAACTACTGTTGTCGCTACTAAGTCGGGAGACTTTTCAGTGTAGAGACGTCCAAAATATTAAATTTCAAGTCCCAATATCCGCAATCTTGTCATTTCGACGCAAGGAGACTCGAGCGATAGCGAACAGACGAAGTAAATCTTCACAAGAAACTCTACAAAGATTGAAAAATTCATATAAAATTTGCTTACAAATTATGCAAATAAATAATTCAAAAAGTCCAAATTTGGATTCATTGTTTTTATCAATTCAATTTTCTTTTCCCTGCGCCAGCCTTTTACTTCTTTTTCACGAGCAATTGCTTCTTGAATCCAAGTAAACTTTTCATAATATAGTAAGTATGTAACATTATACTTTGACGCAAAAGTTTTATTTCCATTTGCGTTATTTTCTTCGTGTTGACTTAACCGAATTCTCAAATTATTTGTAACCCCAGTATAAAAAACTGTTTTAGATATATTTGTTATTATGTATATATAGTAAGTATGATAGCCTCCTTGTAATTCCATTAAATATATTTTTCGCTAAAGTTAAATCATTTTTATTAGAGATTTTACTTACAATATATTTAATATACTTTATGGAGTTTCTTGCGAAGATTACTTCGTCTGTTCGCTATCGCTCGAGTCTCCTTACGTCGAAATGACAAGATTGTGTGCAAAACTTTACCTTTAAAATGAGAAATATCGATTATTATGAAGTCTCCCAACTTCGTACCCATTCCTATATTCTTTTTAATTCTTGCTATGTTTCATTGTGGTCTCTACGAAGTAGGGAGGCCTCGGCTATCCTTTACTTTCTTACTTCTAATTTCAAAATTTGATTTCCTTTCTTTTCTTTAATATAATCTATCCTTACATATTTATTTTCGTCTATTGCTCCTCCATGCGACTTAGCATTATTGTATCCAAACCCAGATATATCAAAATCTGAATATTCAAATTCTACTCCATTAACAATAAATCTTTCACTATCATGACCGCCAGATGGCATTGGATGAAATTTTGTAACAAATCCTTCAGTTTGTAGTTTGGCATTATTGTATAAATCATTTGTTTTGTAATACTCGTAACCAAATAAGAATGAGAATAATAAAAAAAAGAATATCGATACATACTGGAATATTTTTATCTTATTTTTTTGGTGTTCAGGATCTTTAAATAAGTTTTCTTCCTCATCGTTTTCAATCAAGAATAAAATAAATTTTAAAAATAGAAAAATACCAACTGGTATAAATAATATCCAGATTTTTTTGATTCCATCTCCAGATGAAAAATCATAAATTGTTTCAAAGGAGTTCATAGTTTTCAACTTTTTCGTTTTGTAATTTTTCTTCTTTTTAGCAAGAGATAAAAGCGATTACAATAATTGTTAAAATTCTAATTTTCATGTATCTAATTCTGTGTTTTGCATTGTTAGACTATGTTAAGTCTAATAAATTTCTAGTTTCTAACTAGCTAAAATATAAAAACACTTACAAATTATTTTAAAAACAGCTCTATTAGTTGCCCTTTTTAGATAACAAAAATTACATTAAAAACTAAATCTATTACTTTCTATTCTTTAATTATTGGAATTAATCTTTCCCAATGCAAGTTTAGCTGCATATTTCCCATTTGGCATTGCCGTAGTCTTTAGTTCTATTAATTTCTCTCTTGCTGGCTTATATCTGTGAAAACCTAAAAGCTGTATCGCCCGTTCTTGAATGTACATATTTTCATCATCTAAAAAGGGATAAATATTGGTTTCAATTTCATCATTCAAACTTAAAGCCATAATCATAAATGCTAATTGTTGCATACAATCCTCGTCAGTTTCTATTTTTAGCTTGGTAAAAAGTTCCTCAATAAGCCCACTTCGCTAAGGAAACTCCGCAATCTCTTTTGTCACAGGAAACTCAAAATGGTTTTCATTAAAATCATCAAAATCGAATACATCAAAATTATTTTCAATTGCATCAATAAGATTTGAAATGCTTCTAAACTTTGGCTCTAAATTTAATTCATCATGACACAAATAACAAACCATTCCTTTCATAGTAGTATCAACATATACACACCAATAGTTTGAATTTCCATCAGTCAATATCGCCGTAATGTTTTTATAAACTGGAAATTGGTCAAAATAGCTTTGCATATTATTAAACTCATTATCCTCTAGTATTATAAAACCATCTCTTGATCTAAAATTTTTTAATTTTTCTATTTCATCTTTACTTATTTTAAACTCTTTTAATTTATCTATCATAATTTCATCTATTTTCTTGAGACATCTAACTTTATAGTATATCAATAAATTAATTAATATTTACATATCAGTTTATAGCTAAAATATAAAATAATACTCACAAATTATTAATTAGTTTTCTATTACGCATGAAGGATTACCTCATAATACATTTATTTTTAGATGAGTTCAGTGAGTTTCGCAATTAAACTGGTTGACTAAAGATTACACTCCAATTATGTCTTTTCTGTAAAGACATAATTGCAATGAGGCTTTAACTCTACACTGCCTGACAGTTGGAGTCAATATGAAACAAAAAAATCCCATTCACCTTTCGGGAATGGGATTTCTATAATTGACATTTTTTTTATTTTAAACTGCTGCAGCAACTTCTTGTGGCAACGGAATTTGATTTTTAAGAAGGTCTTCGAATGTTTCGGCTTGGCGAATTAATATTCCTTGACCATTCATCCATAAAACTTCGGCTGGTTTGTATCTTGAATTATAGTTAGAAGCCATTGAGAAACAATATGCTCCTGCATTTCTGAAAGATAAAATATCACCTTCGGTAATTTGTGCGATTCTACGGTTGTTAGCAAACGTATCTGTTTCGCAAATGTATCCTACTACTGAATAAAAACGCTCTTTTCCTTTTGGATTTGAGATGTTTTCGATATGGTGAGAAGATCCATATAACATTGGACGAATTAAGTGGTTAAAACCACTATCGATTCCAGCAAAAACAGTTGATGTTGTTTGTTTTACAACATTTACTTTTGCTAAAAAGAATCCTGCTTCACTCACTAAAAATTTACCTGGTTCGAAAATTAAGGTTAAATCTTTACCATATTCTGCACAGAAAGAGTTGAATCTTTTTGATAATTTCTTACCTAATTCTTCAATATCTGTTTCGATATCATCTTTTTTGTATGGCACTTTGAAACCGCTTCCAAAATCCAAAAACTCTAAATTTTTGAAGTTTTTAGCTGTATCGAATAAGTTCTGCAGCATACAAGAATACTTCGATATCCAAAATATCTGATCCTGTGTGCATGTGAATTCCCACAATACTCATTTTTGTATTTTCAACAATTCGCAATAAATGCGGTATTTGATGTACCGAAATTCCGAATTTACTATCAATATGTCCTACAGAAATATTTGCATTTCCTCCTGCCATTACATGCGGATTAATACGAATACAAACTGGTGTATTTGGATATTTAGTTCCGAATTGCTCCAGAATAGATAAATTGTCAATGTTTATTTGTACACCCATTGCAGCAACTTCTTCAATTTCTTCTAAAGAAACTCCATTTGGTGTATAAAAAATTCTTTCAGGCTCGTATCCAGCATGAAGTCCTAATAATACTTCTTGAATAGATACTGTGTCTAATCCAGACCCCATATCCTTTAACAACTGAAGTATGGCAACATTTGACAAAGCCTTCATGGCATAGTTAATTCTAAGATGTTCTACTTTAGAGAACGCTTTAGTTAACCTGTTGTATTGTGATTGGATTTTTTCAGCATCATACACATATAATGGACTTCCAAATTGGTCTGCTAATTGCAGTAAATCTTTTGATTGCATTGTTAAACTATTTTTGACAAATTTATTACTCTTTTGTATATCCACCAATAAAATGTAAAATAATAACAAATTATAACAATTTGTTTAAAATCAAACAATTTATGCGTTATTTTAAATTTATTTAAAACCCTTTTACTTGCGAAGGTTCTAAGATACTAAGTTACTATCTTTTTTTTATAAAAAACCCCTTAAATAGTAGTGAATTAGTGCCTTATAAACTAAAAGCAGAAACCCTTGAATGCAATTATTCAAGGGTTTCTTTTCGTTGTGTTGTTTGTTGGTTTATAGACTTGGTAAGTCCCCGCTTCCTTTTGTTGGTAAATTTGTAGATCCCATTAAATATAAATCTACTTCTCTTGCTGCCTCACGGCCTTCTGAAATTGCCCAAACAATTAAGGATTGTCCTCTGCGCATATCACCAGCTGTAAAAATATGTGGTACATTAGTTTGATAATTTGTCGCTTTGTAATTGCTTCTCATATCCAACTGCAAACCTAATTGATCGCTTAATGTTTTTTCTGGTCCTGTAAATCCAAGCGCTAATAATGCAAGATCACAAGGCCATATTTTCTCTGAACCTTCTTTTTCGATAAGTTCTGGTCGTTGTCCTGCTGTCATTTTCCATGCTACTTCAACAGTTTTCAAACCTACTAATTCTCCTTTTTCGTTTGCAAGAAACTCTTTGGTGTTAATTAACCAGTTTCTATCACAACCTTCTTCATGAGAAGATGATGTCTTTAACTGCAACGGCCAAAATGGCCAAGGCGTAGATTCGCTTCTTCCAACTGGTGGTTTTGGCAAGATCTCAAAATTAGTAACCGATTTTGCTCCGTGTCTGTTTGAAGTCCCGATACAATCTGATCCTGTATCTCCCCCTCCAATAACAATAACATCTTTGCCTGTAGCTTTTATTTGGTTTGGAATTTCTTCTCCAAATAAAACTTTAGTTTGTTGTGTTAAGAAATCCATTGCCTGAACAACTCCTTTGCTTTCGATTCCTTTTGTTGGCAAGCTTCTTCTTTCAGTTGCTCCTCCACATAAAACAATCGAATCGAATGCATTTAGTTCTTCGATACTATAATCTACCCCAACATTTACATTGGTTTTAAAAACAATTCCTTCAGCTTCTAATATTACTATACGTCTGTCGATAATTCCTTTTTCTAATTTAAAATTAGGAATTCCATAACGCAATAATCCGCCTATTGCATTGTCTCTTTCAAAAACAGTAACTGTATGTCCAGCTCTGTTTAATTGTTGTGCCGCTGCCAAACCTGCAGGACCTGAACCAATAACTGCAACTGTTTTTCCTGTTCTCTTTTTTGGCGGTTGTGGTTTAATCCAACCTTCAGCAAAACCTCTTTCGATAATATTTTTTTCGATATTTTCAATCGCAACTGGTTCTTTGATAATTCCTAACACGCATGATTTCTCACATGGTGCTGGACATAAACGACCTGTAAATTCTGGAAAGTTATTTGTTGATTGCAAAATTTTTAATGCACTCTCCCATTCTTCCTGATGAACCATGTCGTTAAAATCTGGAATTAAATTTCCTAACGGACATGCACTGTGACAAAACGGAATACCACAATCCATACATCTTGAACCTTGTTCTTTAATCTTATCTTTTTCTAAGGTTATCGTAAACTCATTATAGTTTGATATACGCTCCTTAACAGCAATATTACTTTCGTCTGCTCTATTATATTCTTTAAATCCACCTATCTTACCCATGATATTTTTATTAAATTTAGTTGTGAGAAGTGAGTTGAAAAACTCAAACTTAGTACCTCTGCACCTTTGTAACTCAGAACCTTTTAATCAGCTATTAATTCTTCGATTTGCTTTTCCTCTACTATTCTTTGTAATGCCTTTTTATAATCTGTTGGCATTACTTTGATGAAATGTTCCTGTTCGTTTTCCCAGTTTGCCAAAAGTCTTTTTGCCAATGGACTATTTGTGTATAACGAATGGTTCTTGATTAAACGTCTTAACTTGATAAAATCATCTTCTTCTAAAGGATCAAATGCAACCATCTCCATATTACATAAAGTCGAATCGAATCTTTTATCCTTGTCATAAACGTAAGCAACACCACCGCTCATACCCGCAGCAAAATTTCTTCCGGTTTTACCTAAAATAACAACAGTCCCTCCGGTCATATATTCGCAACCGTGATCTCCAATTCCCTCTACAACGGCTGTTGCTCCAGAATTTCTCACACAGAAACGTTCTCCCGCCATACCATTAATGTATGCTTCACCAGTAATAGCTCCATAGAGAGCAACGTTACCAATAATAATATTCTCCTCAGGCTTGAAAGTTGCTGTTGGTGGAAATTTAATAATCAGTTTTCCTCCTGAAAGCCCTTTTCCTAAATAGTCATTACAGTTTCCGTGAATTTTAAATGACAATCCGTTTGTAGCAAATGCTCCAAAACTTTGTCCTGCTGATCCTTCAAAATCAACTAATATCGTATCCTCAGGCAATCCTTGTGCACCATATATTTTTGAAATTTCATTACTTAAAATTGCACCCACTGAACGGTCTGTATTCTTAATTTTGAAATTAACTCTTGTTTTTTCTTTTTTATAAATAGAAGGAATTGCTTCTTTTATAATTGCAAAATCCAATACGTTTTCTAAAGCGTGATCTTGTGTAGTTGTATTGTGATTCGGAACTGTTTTTGCTTTTTCTGGTTTGTAAAGAATCGAAGACAAGTCTAATCCATTTGCTTTATAATGTTTGATAGCTTTGTTCACATTTAATTTCTGTGATTGCCCCACCATTTCTTTTAAAGTTCTGAATCCTAATTGTGCCATGATTTCTCTTAACTCCTCTGCAATCAAATTACGTGAAGTCGTACATGCTCTGGTGTTCCTTTGAAATACTTTTCTAGTTCTGGATCCTGTGTAGCAATACCAACTGGACATGTATTTAAGTGACAAGCTCTCATCATGATACAACCTGAAGCTACAAGCGGAGCAGTTGCAAAACCAAATTCTTCTGCTCCTAATAAAGCTGCAATAGCTACGTCACGGCCTGTTTTTAACTGACCATCACATTCTAAAACCACACGACTTCTTAAATCATTTAAGATTAATGTTTGTTGTGCTTCAGCCAAACCAAGTTCCCAAGGAATACCTGTATGTTGTAAAGATGTTAATGGTGCAGCACCAGTTCCTCCATCGTAACCAGAAATCAAAATCACATCTGCTTTTGCTTTGGCAACACCAGCAGCGATTGTCCCTCTCCAACTTCTGAAACTAATTTTACGTTTACACGCGCTTCACGATTGGCATTTTTTAAATCGAAAATTAATTGTGATAAATCTTCAATAGAATAAATATCATGGTGAGGTGGTGGAGAAATAAGCCCTACATATGGTGTTGAATTTCTAGTTTCAGCAATCCAAGGCACCACTTTTTCACCTGGTAATTGTCCTCCTTCTCCAGGTTTTGCACCTTGAGCCATTTTTATTTGAATCTCTTTGGCATTTGTCAAGTAATTGATCGAAACACCAAATCTTCCTGAAGCAACTTGTTTGATAGCACTATTTCTAGAATCTCCATTAATTTCTTTCTGGAAACGTTTAGGATCTTCTCCTCCCTCTCCTGAAATTACTTTTCCTCCAATTCTATTCATAGCAATTGCTAAATTCTCATGTGCTTCTCTACTAATAGATCCATAAGACATCGCTCCTGTTTTGAATTTTTTCACAATCTCAGTCCAAGGTTCTACTTCATCAATAGAAATTGGATCTAAATTATTGAATTCAAACAACCCTCTAATCGTCATGAGGTTTGAGCTTTGCTCATTGACCATATCTGAATATTCTTTGTAACTTTCAGGACTATTTAAACGGACTGCCTGCTGTAATTTAGCAATAGTCGTTGGATTAAACATATGCTTTTCACCTGATCTTCTCCATCTGTAAATACCTCCAATTTCTAATGGCAATAAATTGGCAATTTTAGAATTTGGAAATGCTTTTTGGTATCTTTTCTTAACTTCTTTTTCTATTTCCATCAAACCGATTCCTTCAATTCGAGATGGTGTGTATGGAAAATATTTAGTTGAAAATGTTTTATTTAATCCTAAGATTTCAAAAATTTGTGCTGCTCTATACGAATGTAATGTAGAGATACCTATTTTATTCATAATCTTAAGAATACCTTTTGCAATAGCTTTATTATAATTAGCAATCGCATAATCGGCTTTTATTCCTGTAATAAAACCTTGCTCAACCTGATTATGAATAATTTCGTTTACCATATAAGGATTAATAGCACTAGCACCATAACCAAATAATAAAGCGAAATGATGTGGCTCACGAGGTTCTGCCGATTCGATTATAATTCCGAATTTAGAACGAACCTGCAAAATATTCAATGAATGATGAACATATGAACAAGCCAACAACATTGGTATTGGTGCTAATTCTTTACTTACTCCTCTATCTGAAAGAATAATAATATTGTGCCCTTCATTTACCGCCTTGTAAGTTGCTTGAACACATTTTTCTAAAGCACGCTCTAATCCATTTACCCCTTTCTCTATTTTATATAAAGTAGAAATAGTTGCTGTTTTGAAATCTGCGTGATCTATATTTTTAATTTTATCTAAATCCTCTTTAGAGATAACTGGATTTTGGATTTTTAATTTTTTACATTGTTTTGATTCAATTTCGAAAATATTAAAATCCCCTCCTACCGCTAAACTGATATCTGTGATAATTTCTTCACGAATACCATCTAAAGGTGGATTAGTTACTTGTGCAAATAATTGTTTGAAGTAATTATACAATAATTGTGGTTGCTCTGACAATACAGCCAATGGTGTATCATTACCCATCGAACTAATCGCTTCGGCACCCTGAGCTCCCATTGGATTAATTATTGTTTTTAAATCTTCGATTGTATAACCAAATAATCTTTGTCTTGTTTCAAAATCGATCTTTTCAACAGGAGTTGGATTATTAGTATATGGTACTTTTGCTAATGGTAATAAGTTATTATTAAGCCATTCTCTATAAGGACGTTTAGTTACAATAGCATTTTTAATCTCATCATCTTCTATAATACGACCTTCATTCATATCAACCAAGAACATTTTTCCTGGCTCTAAACGACCGTGTTGAATTACATCTTCTGGATTAACATCAAGAACACCAATCTCTGATGACATGATTACAAAACCACTTTTTGTTAATGTATAACGAGAAGGACGTAACCCATTTCTATCAAGCAATGCACCAATTACATTTCCATCTGTAAACGGAATCGAAGCTGGACCATCCCAAGGTTCCATGATACATGCATTATATTCATAAAAAGCTTTTTTATCTTCTGACATCGTTTGGTGTTTCTCCCAAGCTTCAGGCACAACCATCATCATAGCTTCTGGTAATGATCTCCCTGTCATTAACAATAATTCAATTACCATATCCATAGAAGCAGAATCTGATTTTCCTTCTAAAATAATAGGAAACAACTTTTTTATATCTTCTCCAAAAATATCACTTTGCATCAATTCTTCACGAGCTCTCATTCTGCTAATGTTACCGCGAAGTGTATTGATTTCACCATTGTGACACATATATCTAAATGGCTGAGCCAACTCCCAAGAAGGGAATGTATTTGTAGAGAAACGTTGATGTACTAACGCCAGACGTGTTACTAAATCAGTATCTTTTAAATCGATAAAATAACCACTAATATCTTCTGGCATCAACAAACCTTTATATATAATTGTTGTTGTAGATAAACTAGAGAAATAAAACATATGACTCTCAGAAGTTTTAGAATTTCTGACAGCATGTTCTGCTATTTTTCTTGCTGCAAATAACTTAGCGTTAAATTGTTGTTCTGTTAGATTCTGCCCGTTTTTGCCAACAAAAACCTGCTTAACAGTCGGTTCTTTTTCTGCTGCAATTTCACCTAAACTATTTACATCAACTGGGACGTCTCTCCAGCCAAGAATAGTAAGGTTCTGTTCTTTTATGGTTGTTTCGAATGCATTAATACAAAATGCAACTTGGTTTTTACTTTTAGGTAAAAAAACCATTCCTACTCCATACTCTCGTGTTTCAGGGATTTCAAAATCACAAACTTTCTTAAAAAAATCATGTGGGATATCAAATAAAATTCCAGCACCGTCTCCAGTTCTTCCATCAGAACTAACTGCACCACGATGTTCCAATTTTATTAAGATATCCAATGCTTTATGAATGATGTCGTTAGACTTAATACCATTCAAATTACAAATAAATCCTGCACCACAATTGTCGTGTTCAAATTCGGGCAGATATAGCCCTTGTTCTTTAACTTTCATTCTTGATATTTTTTTTACAAAAATAAAGATTCTGTTAAACATAATGTATCAAATAAAGCGTATCGCTTACATTTTTATAGTAATATTAGAAAAACAATCCTAAATTATCAATAACATTATTTAACCCACCCCGAATTGCCAAAATCATAATTCGAATTTCATCTTTAGGAACAAAATCCCTGTTATACATCAAAATCTACACTATTTTATGTTAAAACTCAAACGATATAGTGTCTTTAAATTAACATTCCTTACACAATTATTTAACTCAAAATTCTAATTAATTTTAAAGAAATCATAAAGCAAAATAAGTCTTGCTTTTTATTCCAAAAAGATTTCTTTTTAAAGTTGATTTTTGCTATTTTTGTCCCACTTTTATTCTGAAATTAATTCAGAACCAGACAAATTCTATATTATGAACATACACGAATATCAAGGAAAAGAAATTTTAGCTAGTTACGGAGTACGCATTCAACGCGGAATTGTGGCTAATAATGCGGTTGAAGCTGTGGCTGCTGCAAAACAATTAACTGCTGAGACTGGTACAGGATGGCACGTTATTAAAGCACAAATTCACGCAGGTGGACGTGGAAAAGGTGGTGGAGTTAAGTTAGCTAAAAACTTACAACAAGTTGAAGAAATAGCTGAACAAATCATCGGAATGCAATTGATTACACCTCAAACTTCTGCTGAGGGTAAAAAAGTAAATAAAATTTTAGTTGCTGAAGATGTTTACTATCCTGGTGAAAGTGAAACTTCTGAATTTTACGTTTCTGTTTTATTGAATAGAGGTACAGGTCGTAACATGATCATGTATTCTACTGAAGGTGGTATGGATATCGAAGAAGTTGCTGAACACACTCCTCATTTAATTTTTACAGAAGAAGTTGATCCATCTGTAGGATTACAAGGTTTTCAAGCAAGAAGAATTGCCTTTAACTTAGGTCTTTCTGGAAATGCATTTAAAGAAATGGTTAAATTCATTGACTCATTATACAATGCATATATTGGTTCTGATGCTTCTATGTTTGAAATTAATCCAGTTTTAAAAACATCGGATAATAAAATCATGGCTGTAGATGCTAAAGTAAATATCGATGATAATGCTTTATACAGACAAAAGAAATATGCTGAAATGCGTGACATTCGTGAGGAGAACCCAATCGAAGTTGAAGCAAAAGAAGTAGGATTAAACTATGTAGATCTTGACGGTACTGTAGGATGTATGGTAAACGGAGCTGGATTAGCAATGGCTACTATGGATTTAATTAAGTATGCTGGTTTCGAACCTGCAAACTTCCTTGACGTAGGTGGTACTGCTCATGCTAAACGTGTTGAAACTGCTTTCCGTATCATTTTAAAAGACCCAAATGTAAAAGCTATATTAATCAATATCTTTGGAGGAATCGTTCGTTGTGACCGTGTTGCTCAAGGAGTTGTAGATGCTTACAAAAACATGGGAGACGCTATTAAAGTGCCAATCATTGTTCGTTTACAAGGTACAAATGCTGCTATTGCAAAAGAACTAATTGATAATTCTGGAATGCCAATTTTATCAGCTGTTGAATTTCAAGAAGCTGCTGACCAAGTTAAAGCTGCACTTTCTTAATCAAATAAGAAAATAATTATATATAAAAATCCTAAGCATAAGCTTAGGATTTTTTTTTACTTTAGATTACTTACTATCTATTTTAAAATGGTGGACAATTCTATTATTTCAAAATTAGGATCATATTTAACAAATTCTTTTATTATTCCCGCATGACTTGCTCCCAACAAAACCATTATTCTATCATCTTTAGCCTCTATAAGCTTTTGAATTAAAGAATACATATAAAGATTTCTTCGATACCATTCTGAAACCAAATAGGCACCCAAAAATTGTCAATTTTACCAGCTCTATTAGCTATTCCAGTGTACCATTCAAGATCGTTCTTAATTGATTCATTTGAATTTAAATCCAAAAGAAGCTTAGTTAAATTGTATTTCGAAATTTTTTCGTTTTGAGTTTTCTCATAGTTTACCATTTCTATTTCATTACTTTTTAATAAATCCAACTGATTTGCTCCTTTCATCCCTTTCAATAAACTATCATAAGGAAAAGAAGTCTGATTATAATCTATCGCAAAAAGTTTCTTATGCCCCAATTTTTTAGCAGATCTTAATGCTAATTGCACTATTTCATCAGCCTTTTTATTAAGCAAACTGTCTGTATTTTTTGCATAAAACTCATCTAGTTTATCCTGTTTCTTATAATTCCATTCTACAAAAATTTTATTCGGACCAAACTCTACAATTTTATCAGTAATATTTACCAGTTCCTTCTGACTTTTATCTGTCATAACATTAAAAGTATTGACTTTGGCAACGTCAAGTCCAGGATTTGCAAAATGGAAACTTCCAATTAATAAGATTTGCTTCTTCTTAGTTTGAGCAAAAGAACTACTGAATACAACTAAAAAGACAAGCAACAAAGAGATTTTTTTCATGATGATTAATTTTAAATTCATCACAAAAATAGAGTTGCGTTTAAGAAGAATTTTTATTTTTTGACAAACAGTAAATTTCAGATCACAAACGTTTAGAATCTATCCTTAAAAAAATTCATGTACGATTTTCAGCAGTTCATCCAGAGAAATAAAGGTTTTGTATAAATATAATTATCTTTCAAAGTCATAGTTGTATTTTTGAAATAATAAAGTCCTAACTATGAAGCTGAAAATTCCGTTTTACTACCATATCATTCTTTTTTTAGGATTATTTCTACTCTTTAACCTATGGGATTTTGGAATAAACAACCAAAAAATAGAATTCATTTTCAATAAAATCAATTTTTTATTCAATGTGGGTTTTATAGGAGCAATTTTCATCGTTTATCTTCTAAATTTTTACACCTTTTGCAATTGGTTTTTGAATAAGGAAAAAAATATTCCTGTATTTAATAAGCATCCCTATTTCATTACTAATGTTCGCAGGGGTACGCTACTTTTTACAAGAAGTCATTGTTTTTCAAATTACAGGGATTCATAATTATGCCGAAACAACAAGAAAAATAACATACTACATTCGGGATAATTTTTTCTTTGGATTACCAGCTGTAATTCTGAGCTCTTTAATCTTTTTAATTTGGCAGTTTCAAGAAACACAAAAACAAAACCAAGAGTTACTCTTAGAGAATAAAAAAGCAGAGTTCCAAATGCTAAAATCTCAAGTAAGTCCGCATTTCCTATTTAATACTTTAAATTCATTTTACAGTCAATTAATAGGTAAAGATGATGAAATAGCTTCAGATGTTTTAGTACTTTCCGATTTACTTCGTTATGTTATTACAGAAACAGACAAAGATGAAGCAATACTGTCCAAAGAAATTCAATTCATTCAGAACTATATACATTTACAGAAAAAACGATTTGAAGATCAGTTGTATTTAGATTTTACTATTGAAGGAAATTATTCAAATGAAAAAATTATTTCATCAGCCTTAATTCATTTTGTAGAGAATGTTTTTAAACATGGAAAATTCAATACCGAGCAAGAAAAAGCTGTTATTACAATCAAAATAAAAGAAGACTTTTTAGAGATCTTAACTTTTAATCATATCGTTGAAGGCGAGAATTATTCTTCAACTGGGATAGGTTTTGATAATTTAACAAAAAGATTAGAATACATGTATAAAAGTAAATTTATACTTGAAAAAACTGAAGAAAATAATACCTTTAAAACCTACTTAAAAATACCTCTAAAAAAATAATTTATGGCTTTTAAATGCATAATTGTTGATGATGAACCACCTGCAACACGTATTCTGGAAAATTACATTAGTAAAGTTCATTTTCTTGAAAAAACTGCTGTTTTTAATAATTCATTAAAAGCATTAGAATTTTTAAACACACAAGCAGTTGATGTTATTTTTTTAGACATACAAATGCCTCAATTAACAGGCTTACAGATTTCAAAAATAATTTCAAAAGATATAAAAGTTATTTTTACAACTGCATATCCAGATTTTGCTTTAGAAGGATTTGAATTGAATGCCGTTGATTACTTACTGAAACCCATTGCTTTTGAACGTTTTTATCAAGCAGTTTCTAAATTAAATTCCAATTCAAAAACAGAAACCTCAAACAATAACTCTTCTGATTTTATTTTTATAAAAACTGACGGTAAAAATAAATTTCATAAGTTATTTTTAGATGATATTTTATATATAGAAAGTCTACAGAATTATGTTTGCATTCATACCGCAAAACAACAAATTGTCACACATTCATCTTTAAAAAATATAATAGAATCACTTCCAGGAAATAATTTTATTCAGATACATAAATCATATGTAATTTCCCTTAAACAAATCGAATCAACAGATAGCTTATCAGTTTTCATCAATGCAAAAGAATTACCCATTGGAGCTACTTATAAGGATTCATTTTTTGAACAAATTGACAAGAACAGAGTTTAATACATCAATAAACACTTCATCCAATACATATACATTTATTCCATCAAACAATCATTGAAGCACGAGTAGACCAATTCAGAGCATTAATCTTTAAATCGAGGAATACAATTAAAATTAGGAATCAAAATCAATGATTTGACATTTAACTGCACGTTTACTCATTGAAAAAAATATCGTTTCTGAAAGTAATGTCATTAAATTACAAAGCAATAAAGATAATTTAGTTTATAAATTAATATAATTTTAAAAGGATCAAGAACAAAACCTGGGGAGAAATGTCAAAATAAAATTAGAAATTTGCAATCTAAGAATTTGATATGACTCCTATAGATCTTTTAAAATTTATGCTTCCTGATTTTTTAGTAGAACATTTTGAAGTAGTTTCTACCAGTCACACGGAAGAAGTATTACATCTCTATTTTGAAGAAAAAATAAAGCCGCCACAAGAGTTTAATTCATTTGAACTGGTGTCCAAAGGTTTTCTCGATGAGATTACCATTCAGGATTTTCCTCTAAGAGGCAAGTTTGTGTATTTACATATCAAAAGACGTCGTTGGACTAATAAAAGCACCGGAGAAATTATCAAAAGAGACTGGACTTTAGTAGCCAAAGGAACGCGCATGACTCAAGAGTTTGCGGCTTTTTTAAAAGAAATTAATCGATAATAGCCCTACAGATTGCCATACCATCGGAGGCTTCTTTGGAGTGGACGGTAAAAAACTTCAAAGGCAATACAAAAAACACCTAAGTTCCTTTACTAACTGGGCTCCACGCGAACATGCGCACCAGTGGATTGTTTACCCTGAAAATATGGGTACACATTTATCCATTGACGAAGTAGCGTTGTCCCAGGGTGAACTTTATACCATTTTAACCAATAAGAAATTCAAAGGTAAAAAAGGTTCTTTAGTAGCTATTGTTGCCGGAACCAAAGCTGAACAAGTTATAGAACATATCTGTAAAATCGATCAGAGCAAGAGATCCTTTGTCAAGGAAATAACACTTGATATGGCTAATTCTATGAAATTAATCTCAAAGAGATGCTTTCCTAAAGCCATACAAGTCACCGACAGATTCCATGTCCAAAAATTAGCCTTGGAAGCATTACAAGAAATTAGAATCAAGCATCGATGGGAAGCAATGGATTTTGAAAATCAATTGATCATACAGGCAAAATCAGAAAACAAAACATACATCCCCCAGCTTTTGCCCAACGGAGATTCTGTAAAACAGCTATTAGCCAGAAGCAGGTATCTGCTTTATAAATCTCGTGAAAAATGGACGCAAAACCAAAAAGAAAGAGCACATATGATATTTGAATTATATCCTGATATAAAAACAGCTTACAATCTAAATCAACAACTTCGAGGAATTTACAATAACAATAATGACAAACATATTGCCATAACCAAATTGGCACATTGGTATAAAAATGTAGAGGAATCAGGTTTTAAAAACTTTAATATTTTGCTCAATACCATAACTTTCAATTACCAATCAATATTAAACTATTTTGATAATAGAAGTACAAATGCTTCAGCAGAATCTTTTAATGCAAAAATAAAAGCATTTAGATCTCAATTTAGAGGAGTGAGAAATGTAGATTTCTTTTTATTCAGATTGTCTAATCTTTTTGCTTAATCCCCAACTTTTGCACCTGATCCATTCTTATGAAGGAATCATGCTAAAAAGTTATTGCGACAAAAAAAAATCCTCATCAAATTCATGATGAGGATTTTAAAGAAAGGCGACGACATACTCTCCCACATAACTGCAGTACCATCTGCGCAGGCGGGCTTAACTTCTCTGTTCGGGATGGGAAGAGGTGAGCCCCGCCGCAATAACCACCTTAAGGTCGTTAGTTGCTTTAGGCAACTTTTTAATTGTTAATTATAAATTATTAATTATCAATTAAAGAATATCTTAACACACTGAGATAAAGAAACATAAAACAATTTAGAAAGTTTCTCCCCCACACCGTAGTGTGGGGAAAAGGTGTACATAAGCTTACGGATTATTAGTACTACTCGACTATGACATTACTGCCTTTACATCTATAGCCTATCAACGTGGTCATCTCCCACGATCCTTAAAAGAAATCTCATCTTGTGGTGGGTTTCGCGCTTATATGCTTTCAGCGCTTATCCCTTCCAAACGTAGCTACTCTGCGGTGCTCCTGGCGGAACAACAGATACACTAGAGGTTTGTCCAATTCGGTCCTCTCGTACTAGAATCAGATCCACTCAAATTTCTTGCGCCCACAGTAGATAGAGACCGAACTGTCTCACGACGTTCTGAACCCAGCTCGCGTGCCACTTTAATGGGCGAACAGCCCAACCCTTGGGACCTTCTCCAGCCCCAGGATGTGACGAGCCGACATCGAGGTGCCAAACCCCCCCGTCGATATGAGCTCTTGGGGGAGATCAGCCTGTTATCCCCGGCGTACCTTTTATCCTTTGAGCGATGGCCCTTCCATGCGGAACCACCGGATCACTATGCTCTACTTTCGTACCTGATCGACCTGTATGTCTCTCAGTCAAGCTCCCTTATGCCATTGCACTCTACGCACGGTTACCAAGCGTACTGAGGGAACCTTTAGAAGCCTCCGTTACTCTTTTGGAGGCGACCACCCCAGTCAAACTACCCACCAAGCAATGTCCCCCGCATAACGGGGTTAGGCCTCAGATAAACAAAGGGTTGTATTTCAACAATGACTCCACAACGCCTAGCGACGCCACTTCACAGTCTCCAACCTATCCTACACATCATTTATCCAAGGTCAATACTAAGCTATAGTAAAGGTGCACAGGGTCTTTTCGTCCCACTGCGGGTAAGCGGCATCTTCACCGCTACTACAATTTCACCGAGCTCATGGCTGAGACAGTGTCCAGATCGTTACACCATTCGTGCAGGTCGGAACTTACCCGACAAGGAATTTCGCTACCTTAGGACCGTTATAGTTACGGCCGCCGTTTACTGGGGCTTCAATTCAATGCTTCTCCGAAGATAACATCTCCTCTTAACCTTCCAGCACCGGGCAGGTGTCAGGCCCTATACTTCATCTTACGATTTTGCAGAGCCCTGTGTTTTTGATAAACAGTCGCCTGGACCTCTTCACTGCGGCCAGCATTGCTGCTGGCGACCTTTCTCCCGAAGTTACAGGTCTATTTTGCCTAATTCCTTAGCCATGAATCTCTCGAGCACCTTAGGATTCTCTCCTCAACTACCTGTGTCGGTTTACGGTACTGGTACTAATTACCTGAAGTTTAGAGGTTTTTCTTGGAAGCCCTTAGGCGCACTATCTCTTCAACCGAAGTCTCCGAGTACTATCGTATTTCCCCAAAATCTGTGGATTTGCCTGCAGATCTTATAGGTAGGTACTTCAACGAACTATTCCGTCAGTTCGCGGCGCTTTCATCACTCCGTCACCCCATCACAGTAATTAGTAGTACGGGAATATTAACCCGTTAGCCATCGACTGTCCCTTTCGGGTTCGCCTTAGGACCAGACTAACCCACAGCTGATTAGCATAGCTGTGGAAACCTTAGTTTTTCGGTGTGCGGGTTTCTCGCCCGCATTATCGTTACTTATGCCTACATTTTCTTTTCTAACCAGTCCAGCATGCCTTACGACACACCTTCAACCCTGTTAGAATGCTCCCCTACCACTTACAGTAAACTGTAAATCCATAGCTTCGGTAATATGTTTATGCCCGATTATTATCCATGCTCGTCCGCTCGACTAGTGAGCTGTTACGCACTCTTTAAATGAATGGCTGCTTCCAAGCCAACATCCTAGCTGTCTGGGCAGACAAACCTCGTTCTTTCAACTTAACATATATTTGGGGACCTTAGCTGATGGTCTGGGTTCTTTCCCTCTCGGACTTGGACCTTAGCACCCAAGCCCTCACTGTTGTGAAACATTATATAGCATTCGGAGTTTGTCAGGAATTGGTAGGCGGTGAAGCCCCCGCATCCAATCAGTAGCTCTACCTCTATATAACTTTATGCACAACGCTGCACCTAAATGCATTTCGGGGAGTACGAGCTATTTCCGAGTTTGATTGGCCTTTCACCCCTACCCACAGGTCATCCGAAGACTTTTCAACGTCAACCGGTTCGGTCCTCCACTGTGTGTTACCACAGCTTCAACCTGCCCATGGGTAGATCACACGGTTTCGCGTCTAACACTACTGACTAAAGCGCCCTATTCAGACTCGCTTTCGCTACGGATCCGTGGCTTAACCACTTATCCTTGCCAGCAACGTTAACTCGTAGGCTCATTATGCAAAAGGCACGCCGTCACCCCACGAAAGGGCTCCGACCGCTTGTAAGCGTATGGTTTCAGGATCTATTTCACTCCGTTATTCACGGTTCTTTTCACCTTTCCCTCACGGTACTGGTTCACTATCGGTCTCTCAGGAGTATTTAGCCTTAGCGGATGGTCCCGCCAAATTCAGACAGGATTTCACGTGTCCCGCCCTACTCAGGATACCACTATCATTTACACTCATTACCTATACGGGACTATCACCCTCTTTGGTTCTACTTTCCAGTAGATTCTAATTCTTTGTGCAACAAATATCGTGGTCCTACAACCCCAACATTGCCGTAACAACATTGGTTTGGGCTAATCCGCGTTCGCTCGCCACTACTTACGGAATCACTTTTGTTTTCTTCTCCTCCGCCTACTTAGATGTTTCAGTTCAGCGGGTTTGCCCACCTATCGGTGTACTATGTCTTCAACATAGTGGGTTGCCCCATTCAGGTATTTACGGATCAAGTCGTGTGTGCCGATCCCCGTAACTTTTCGCAGCTTATCACGCCTTTCATCGCCTCTGAGAGCCAAGGCATCCCCCATACGCCCTTATTTTGCTTATTGTACCAATCATAATTTAATATGACCGTTTTTTTTTGTTTTTATTATCACTAATAAAAACGCTTTCTACTTTTTATTATTTTCTTATCTCAATATGTCAATGAACTTTTATCGCACCCTTGTAGGGATTGATCTGTGGAGAATAACGGAGTCGAACCGTTGACCTCCTGCGTGCAAGGCAGGCGCTCTAGCCAGCTGAGCTAATCCCCCAAATTTTAGTAATGAGTTATTAGTTATGAGTTATGAATTTTCAGCTCATAAGGTCTCAACCCTAGAATTTCCTTTTTAAATAATTCAGTCTTTTTAATTTATAATTTACAATTCATAATTTATAATTTATAACTTTAAAAAGTAGTCCCGGGCAGACTCGAACTGCCGACCCCTACATTATCAGTGTAGTACTCTAACCAGCTGAGCTACGAGACTCTGTTTTTACTTAAATTTATTATTTGAACTAACAGCAGAGTAATATAATCTATAGAAATGAAACCTTTAATATCTTTCGTCTTCTTTCCCCAACGTGCATAAATGCTAACATATAGGGCTCTAGAAAGGAGGTGTTCCAGCCGCACCTTCCGGTACGGCTACCTTGTTACGACTTAGCCCTAGTTACCAGTTTTACCCTAGGCAGCTCCTTGCGGTCACCGACTTCAGGCACCCCCAGCTTCCATGGCTTGACGGGCGGTGTGTACAAGGCCCGGGAACGTATTCACCGGATCATGGCTGATATCCGATTACTAGCGATTCCAGCTTCACGGAGTCGAGTTGCAGACTCCGATCCGAACTGTGACCGGTTTTATAGATTCGCTCCTGGTCGCCCAGTGGCTGCTCTCTGTACCGGCCATTGTAGCACGTGTGTAGCCCAAGGCGTAAGGGCCGTGATGATTTGACGTCATCCCCACCTTCCTCACAGTTTGCACTGGCAGTCTTGTTAGAGTTCCCGACATGACTCGCTGGCAACTAACAACAGGGGTTGCGCTCGTTATAGGACTTAACCTGACACCTCACGGCACGAGCTGACGACAACCATGCAGCACCTTGTAATTTGTCTTGCGAAAAATCTGTTTCCAAATCGGTCAAACTACATTTAAGCCTTGGTAAGGTTCCTCGCGTATCATCGAATTAAACCACATGCTCCACCGCTTGTGCGGGCCCCCGTCAATTCCTTTGAGTTTCATTCTTGCGAACGTACTCCCCAGGTGGGATACTTATCACTTTCGCTTAGCCACTGAGATTGCTCCCAACAGCTAGTATCCATCGTTTACGGCGTGGACTACCAGGGTATCTAATCCTGTTCGCTACCCACGCTTTCGTCCATCAGCGTCAATATATTAGTAGTAACCTGCCTTCGCAATTGGTATTCCATGTAATCTCTAAGCATTTCACCGCTACACTACATATTCTAGTTACTTCCTAATAATTCAAGTTTAACAGTATCAATGGCCGTTCCACCGTTGAGCGATGGGCTTTCACCACTGACTTATTAAACCGCCTACGGACCCTTTAAACCCAATGATTCCGGATAACGCTTGGATCCTCCGTATTACCGCGGCTGCTGGCACGGAGTTAGCCGATCCTTATTCTTACAGTACCGTCAAGCTGGTTCACGAACCAGGGTTTCTTCCTGTATAAAAGCAGTTTACAATCCATAGGACCGTCATCCTGCACGCGGCATGGCTGGATCAGGCTTGCGCCCATTGTCCAATATTCCTCACTGCTGCCTCCCGTAGGAGTCTGGTCCGTGTCTCAGTACCAGTGTGGGGGATCTCCCTCTCAGGACCCCTACCCATCGTAGCCTTGGTAAGCCGTTACCTTACCAACTAGCTAATGGGACGCATGCTCATCTTTTACCGTTGTGACTTTAATTATAAAATGATGCCATTTCATAATACTATGAGGTATTAATCCAAATTTCTCTGGGCTATCCCTCTGTAAAAGGTAGATTGCATACGCGTTACGCACCCGTGCGCCGGTCTCTGCTCCCGAAGAAGCATACCCCTCGACTTGCATGTGTTAAGCCTGCCGCTAGCGTTCATCCTGAGCCAGGATCAAACTCTTCATCGTATATTTTTATATTATATTGCGACTTCAGATTCTATCGGTTATATTCAAATCTTGCGATTCTATTACTCTTTATTCTTTGTTTTGAAATCTCTTTCAAAACGGCTGTCAATTCAATATGTCTAAGAACTTGTCTACTTATTTTTTGTGTCGCTTGTTTCTCAAAGCGGGTGCAAAAGTAAGGAACTCCTTTTTAACTGGCAAGATTTTTTTGAAGTTTTTTTTAAGAAATTTTCTTTCTCGTTTTCTTCGTTTTTCTTAGCAGCATGTCAAGGAACTTCCGTTGTTTTGCGGGGTGCAAATGTAACTTTCGTTTTCCAAACTCACAAGCTTTTTTTAAATCTTTTTAGAAAATAAATTTTCTACTTTAATTCGTTTGCTTGTCAGTATTTTAAAGAACGTTTGTCGTTGTTGCGGGTGCAAAACTACCACCTTTTTCTAGATAAACAATACTTTTTAATCGCATTTTTAAACTTATTTTATCTTTATTTCTTAATGCATTGATAACTTTGATTTTACAACTTAGCGATTTTTATGTTTTATGAGGTTTTTCTTCGGGGTAGCATCCTCTTTCCTTGTTTTTGCTATGTTTCTCGCAAAGACACAAAGGCGCAACGCTATGTTATTATTGTCGTTGAATTTATATAGCGCTTTACCCTGTTTCTACCCCTCCTAGCCCTGATAGCAGTGGAAATCCTTGCCCTTTTTTCTTTAGAAAGGGCAAGATTGAAACGGATAGCAGGTAATAGCTCCTCAAAAAACCTCTCCTATATAGTATAGTCGTATATTACTCCTATATATATAAGGACATAAAATAAGCGACTACTATATAATAACCACTTACAAATAACTTCTACTCTAATTCCAATTCAACAAGACATACTTCTAAACCCAATTACCCCAAGTCTCAACTAGATTGTTTCAATCCTATTTCACATAAAGAAGACACAATCAAAACATCAACCCAACCCAAATAAAACTCACAGATCAACCACTACTACACAATCCACATACCCAATATTTAATCACCACCTCCATTAATAAAAATAACTCACCCTCTTCTCTTATCCAACTTGATACTGATGACACAAAACAAATCATCCAATCTTTTTGAATAATCCCTAACTTTTTCGTTTGATCCAAACAAAAGCTTTTAGATCTCAATTTAAGGGAGTGAGAAATGTAGATTTCTTTTTATTCAGATTGTCTAATCTTTTTGCCTAATACCCAACTTTTGCACCTGATCCCTTTTGCACCTGATCCGTTTGATCCCTTTTACACCTGATCCATTTTCACGAAACTTTATTCCACAAAAAAAGCCTCGAATAAATTCGAGGCTTTTGCTTCTTGGGTGGATGACCGGGTTCGAACCGGCGACCCTCGGTACCACAAACCGATGCTCTAACCAGCTGAGCTACAACCACCATTTGCTTAGCGGTGGCAAAGATACTACTAAAGTTCACTTCTACAAACAAAAAAGCGAAAAAATTTCATCTTTTTTATAACAAATTTCCTAAACTATTGATAGCCAAACATCTTTCAACAGTGAAACCTTCTGCAAAATCAACCCCAACTAACCTTCCTAAGTCTTGCGCACGATAATTTAAGCTTTCAAGGAAGTTCTTACTCGTTATCGGAGTAGCCGGTTCTTTAGAATTCGCATCATAAAACTGTGATCCATACGCTAAAATTGATTCTATTTTCTTTTCAGTGAATCCTGTAATGTCCACCACAAAGTCTGGCTCTATATTTTTCCACTGAATATAATGATACACAACCTTAGGACGCCATGCTGTTTGTTGCTGTCCATTAAGAATAGTTTCTATCTTCATTAACCCAGATAAAAAACAAGCATCAGAAACCAATTTACTCCCTTTTCCATGATCTATATGGCGATCATCGATTGCATTACATAATACAATCTCTGGTTTGTACTTACGAATCATTTTTATAACCTCTAATTGATGCGCCTCGTCATTTACAAAAAAACCATCTCGCATTGCTAAATTCTCACGCACAGAAACACCTAATATATTTGCAGCTGCAGCGGCTTCAAGATCTCTAAGCTCAGCTGATCCACGCGTTCCTAACTCTCCTCTAGTTAAATCAACAATCCCTACTTTTTTCCCTAAAGAAATCTCTTTTAATATTGTACCAGCACAACCCAATTCTACATCATCTGGATGTGCTCCAAAAGCTAATATATCTAATTTCATCTTCTATTTATTTGTTTGTTTCAAGTTTTCTTTGTTTCAAGTTCCATTGCGAGTGAATTCTACAACTGAATACTGTGACTAAATACCACAACTGAAAACTAATTTTTTATTTTATGTTCAGAACCCTTTTCATCGTCATTGATTTATTCACACTTTCCTCCCACTCGTTTTCAGGAATACTTTCTTTTGTAATTCCGCATCCCATATATAAAACAGCTTCCGCATTACGTAGCTGCATACTTCGTAAATTCACAAATAAATCCGAGCTTATCGAGTCAGATGCAAAACTGCTATTTAGTTCACCCAAAAATCCAGTATAAAAAGTTCTATCGTAATTTTCGTTTTCCAGAATAAATGCTCTCGATTTCTTTTTAGGATAACCACAAACAGCAGGTGTTGGATGTAATAAATCAATCACTTCATCTAAACTCGAATTAATCTTTAATGCTCCTGAAATATCTGTCTTTATATGCCAGATACTCCCTGCATTTGCACTATAAGGTTCCGTAACTTCAACTGAAGAGGCTACGTCCTGCAATCTTTTTATAATAAAATCAGTAACATATTGCTGTTCGTCTTTTTCTTTTTGATGCCAAACAACTTCTGATACCAAAGCAGCTTTCTGAGTTCCCGCCAAAGCTGTTGTTTCAAAAGCATTCCCATTTGCTTTAAGCAATTGTTCTGGCGTTGCTCCCATCCACAAACCAATTTCAGGATGATAAAAGCAATACGCTAATGTTGTGGGGTATAAATTTGCCAGATTCTGAAAAGTCTCAATAAAATCAAAGTCATTCAAAGGAACAATTTCACTACGAGATAAAACTACTTTTTTGAATTCATCATTCACAATTGCGTTAACACCGTTCTGTACTAATATTTCAAATTGTTCTTTAGCTTCAACATCAAAATTTAAATCAACAATATCTACTAGGCTTATTGATTTTCGTTCTAATTCACTAGTACAAATTTCAGATTCATTTTCAGGAATAAGAACAATTTGATTTTTATCAAAAGAAGCAAACACAAATCCTTTTTCTTTATAGTCAACAACTTTATGCAACGTATTATTTTGTTGTAACAAAGCTATGATTGCGTCCGATTTTGGTTTCTTATAAAGCACAAAAGGCAAAAGCTGCTCTTTGTGCTTTTTTATTTTAGAAAAAAATTGATTCATGATTTCCAGATTACTTTTTTTGTCTATCCAAAACCATATTCGTCAATTTACACAACGAAACTAAATTACCTTCTTCATCCGTAATTTTAATTTCCCAAAGATGCAAACTTCTTCCTTTATGAATAATTCGTGCTGTTCCGTAAACGAATCCTTCACGAATACTTTTTAAATGATTAGCCGAAATTTCGATTCCACGCACTTCTTGTAATTCTGGATTTATATAAAAAAATGATGCTGCACTGCCTACACTTTCTGCTAGTGCTACAGAAGCACCTCCGTGTAACAACCCCATTGGTTGATGAACCGATGGATTTACTGGCATTTTTGCTACTAAAAAATCTTCTCCCGCATCTACATATTCAATTTTCAACGTTTGCATCAAGGTATTTTGTGAAAATTGATTGCAACGTTCCAATATTTGTTCTTTACTAAAATTCATTTGTTTGGCTTTAAAATGTAAAATTAAATAAAAGATAAGTCACAAAACAGGAAATACAATTCTAAATTAAAAATCATACGTTAATCGAATTACTTTTTTGCTATTTTTACATAAATTCTAATCAAATGCGTACTTTTTTTTTACTATTTACTATCGGAATACTTTTAGCAACAAGCTCATGTCGAAGTGATTTCGAAACCGTTGCCAGTACTGGAGATTTAGTTTTCTCAAAAGACACCGTTTATTTAGATACCGTTTTTACCAACATTGGCTCAAGTACATACCAGCTAAAAGTGTACAATCAAGGAAAAAAAGACATTACCATCCCAACAATCAAACTAAGTAAAGGATTAAGCTCGAAATACAGAATGACCGTTGACGGAATGCACGGAACAGAGGGAAAGATCTTTAATGATGTAACACTTTTAGCAAAAGACAGCATGTATATTTTTATAGAAACAACTGCTGCAATTGCTGATGCAAACCCAACCGATTTTTTATACACCGACCAAATTCAATTTGATAGTGGTGCAAATCTTCAAAATGTAGAATTAGTAACACTAATTAAAGATGCGACTTTTTTATATCCAAAAAGATCCTCTGATGGAACTACAGAAACATTACCAATCAATGGTAAAGAAGTAGAAGGCTTTTACTTAGAGGATTCTGAATTACAATTTACAAGCCAAAAAGCATATGTGATATATGGCTATGCAGCTGTTCCTGAAGGAAAAACCGTTACGTTTGACCCAGGCGCAAGGGTTTATTTTCATGCAAACTCAGGTTTATTGGTTAGTAAAAACGCAAGTCTTAATGTAAATGGCGCACTATCTTCAACAGAAAAATTAGAGAAAGAAGTCATTTTCGAAGGAGATCGCCTAGAACCTTTATATTCGGATATCCCTGGACAATGGGGAACTATATGGCTCGCCAATGGAAGCACAAACAACACAATCAATCATTTAACCATTAAAAATGCAACTACAGGATTGTTTATAGAAAATAGTGATCAAACGACTGTAAGCATTAAAAATACACAAATTTACAACTCAGTAAATCATGGTATTTTGGCCGAAAATGGAAGAATAAAGGGTGAAAACATTGTAATAAACCGCGCAGGATTATCGAGTTTAGCCTGTTTGTATGGTGGAAATTATGAATTCACACATTGTACATTTAATAACAACTGGCAAAGTTCTCTGCAAAGTGCAGTTGCTTTAAGTAATACTCTTGCGGGTGCAACTCCTGAATCTAAAGATTTAGTAAAAGCAACTTTCAATAACTGTATAATTTACGGCTCAAATACTAACGAATTATCATTAGACAAAAAAAACAGTTCGGCTTTTGTATACCAATTTAATAATTCTTTAATCAAGTATAGCAGTACAAGTACAAATCCAGATTATCAGTTTGATAAAGATCCCCAGCATTACAATGGGATTATACTAAATCAAGATCCAAAATTTTATAAAGTTTCTCAAAATAAATTTAATATCGATACCAATTCTGGTGCTTTCGCAAAAGGAAACCAGACCTATAACATTTCGCTAGATATCATAGGGAATACTAGAACTTCTCCACCCGATTTAGGAGCTTATCAAAGTATGCCCTTTCCAAAATCGAAATAAAATCGAAACAGTTATTTATCTTTATTAAAAAGACTTGGCATCTCTGCGACTTAGTGAGAAATAAATTGAACATGTAAAACCTACCTTTTTTATAATGACTAGCAAAGGCGCTAAGACGCAAAGCTTTCTTTAAAACAAACCTTTAAAACTTGGCGAGCTACTAATCGTGATTCTTCCTTCGTCAGAAAGACAATATTGAGAAAAATGAGATCTTTAAAACTTGGTAAATCTACGACTTAACTAAAAATAAATTAAAACTACAAAAGCTCACATCCCTTTATAATGACTAGCAAAGACGCTAAGGCGCAAAGCTTTCTTTAAAACTTAGCATCTCTGCGACTTAGCGAGAAATAAATTAAACATGTAAAACTCACCTTTTTTATAATGCTCGCAAAGGCGCTAAGACGCAAAGCTTTCTTTAAAAAAAACCATTAAAACTTGGCGAGCTACTAATGGTGATTCTTCCTTCGTCAGAAAGACAATATTGAGAAAAATGAGATCTTTAAAACTTGGTAAATCTACGACTTAACTAAAAATAAATTAAAACTACAAAAGCTCACATCCCCTTATAATGACTAGCAAAAACGCTAAGGCGCAAAGCTATCTTCAAATTAAATCTTTATAATAATTACGAGTAAGAAAAATGCTTCATAAATTAAACATCTCTTAACATAAGATATCCTCAAAAGATGTAGATTTGTTTGAATATAAAGCTAACCAACTCAAAATCATTTTTTTGATTCGTTTTATAAGCTCCATTTTTTAAACTCAAACTAATAAATTATGAAGAAAATCTACTCTTTCATTCTATTACTGCTTTTTAGTTTTGCAACTTTTGCACAAATTCCTTCGGGATATTACAGCACTGCAACCGGAACTGGTTACGCCTTAAAAACCCAATTGTATAACATTATAAAAGGTCATACCGATAATGGATATGCTGGTTTGTATACCACATATCAAACATCTGATATAGATAATTTTTATGAAAATGACGGAACAGTCTTAGACATGTATTCAGAGAACCCATCAGGAACAGATCCTTATAACTATAGCATAGCAACTACGCAACGATGTGGTAATTATTTGTCTGAAGGAGATTGTTACAACAGAGAACATATAATACCACAATCAATATTTAGTAAAAAAGCTCCAATGGTATCTGATGCCCATTTTATCACACCCACGGATGGGAAAGTAAATGGTATGCGATCTAATTATCCTCATGGAGTTGTGAATACACCAACTTACATTTCTCAAAACGGCGGAAAGGTGGGAGCAAATTCTACATCAGGTTATTCAGGAACTGTTTTTGAACCAATCAATGAATTCAAAGGAGACATTGCCCGAATGTATTTTTATTTTGCAACACGCTATGAAAATACTGTTGCTGGTTATAGCTATCCTATGTTTGATGGCTCTGGCGATAAAGTTTTTTCTGCTGCGTTCTTAAATATTCTTTTAGCATGGAACACACAAGATCCGGTAAGCGCAAGAGAGATTGCTAGAAACAATGCCATTTATGCACGTCAGAACAATCGAAATCCATATATAGACCATCCAGAATATGTTAATCAAATATGGAATCCTTCTGCTGATACGCAAGCACCAACAGCTCCTACCAGCTTAGCCAGTACATCAAAAACGGCCACTTCTATTTCTTTAAGCTGGTTTGCATCTACAGACAACGTAGCAGTAACAAATTATAATGTTTATGCAAATGGCGTTTTAAAAACTACAGCAACAGGACTAACAGCTACTATAACTGGCTTAACAGCTTCAACTAGCTATAATCTTACTGTTAAAGCAAATGATGCTGCAGGAAATATTTCAACAACAAGTAATACAATTACTGTAACAACAGATGCGGGTGGTGTAACAGACCCTGGAACTGCAACCGACTTATTATTCTCAGAATATATCGAGGGATCTGGAAATAACAAAGCATTAGAAATTCTGAATGTAACAGGTAGTCCCGTTAACTTGTCTGGATACACTATAAAAAGACAAACAAACGGAGCTGGAGCATGGAGTACGGGTCTTGCCTTAAACGGAACTTTAAATAGCGGAACTAAATTTACTATTGTAAATAATGTGATTACTTCTACCTGTTACCCTAAAGCGTCTGCCAATATTTCGACAACAGCTCCAGAACTTACATTTAATGGAAATGATCCTGTAGGTTTATTTAAAAACGGAGTACTTATTGATATTATTGGAACTTATAACGGAGGATCTGCAAACTTTGCTTTCGATGTAACTTTAAGAAGAAAATCGACTGTAACTTCTCCAAGCACTACATTTAATTTAAGCTCACAATGGGATTCTTTTACTGTAGACTCTTGTGAAAATTTAGGAAATCGCACCCTAAAAGTAACAAACCCTTCCGAATTAGCTTTAGATTCTGATGAAATTCATTTATATCCGAATCCTTCAGATGGTAACTTTTTTATTAATTTCGATAATTCAAATACCCCTTATGCAATTGAAATAATTTCGATATCTGGACAAAAAGTATTCGAAAAAGTAAACACAACCCTGCAAAATATAGCTGTAAGTAATCTACCTAAAGGATTATATATCGTTAAAGTGATAAAAGAGGAAAAAACCTTTATTAAAAAAATACTAATCAACTAATTACAAATTAAACATCTAGTAATTAAAAAGCGGCAATTTGTCGCTTTTTCTTGTTTCTGAAGATTTTAAAATTAATTTTTCACGCAGATTTTGCAGATAAAGAATATACAAAACCTCTAAAGAATTTATACAGATTTAATAATCCCCAATCAATTAATTCTGCTCACCCGAGCGATAGCGAACAGGCGAAGCAATCAGCCAAATCTGCGTGAAACAAAAACTTTGCGTCTTTGTAAAATTTAAAAGAAACATTTCCACAAAAAAACTTGCATTCAAGAAATATCTTTCACGCAGATTTTACAGATAAAGCAGATACAAAACCTCTAAAGAATTTATGCAGATTTAATAATCCCCAATCAATTAAATCTGCTCACCCGAGCGATAGCGAACAGGCGAAGCAATCAGCCAAATCTGCATGAAACAAAAATATTTGCGTCTTTGCAAAATTAAAAAAAAACGTACTGATCTGCGTTCCTACACATTACCATTAACCCTCTCGACATTCTGATGAAAAAAATCACTGTATTTTTTTTTTTAAAAGAGTTCGTTTTCAAATTTGCGCTTACTATTTATTTACACTAAATTTGCATCTAAATTACAACAAACTACACAACACAATGATTCATTTCTTTGAAAACCAAAGCAAAACTGTTTTTGCAGTACAAACGCAAAACGAAATTTCGGCTCAAGACATTTCAAAATTAAACTGGCTTTTTGCCAACTCCAATAAAATAGAAAAATCCGTACTAACGGATTTTTTTGTTGGTCCTCGTGCCACTATGATTACCCCTTGGAGTACTAATGCTGTAGAGATTACTCAGAATATGGGGATTTCGGGCATTATCAGAATTGAAGAATTTTATCCGGCAACTACTGAATTTTCAGATTTTGACCCGATGCTTTCACAAAAGTATACTGAACTGAATCAAGAAATCTTCACTATCAACGTACAACCAGAGGCAATTTTGGATATCGATGATATTGCTGCTTACAACAAAACCGAAGGGTTAGCTTTAAGCCAAGAAGAAGTAGATTATCTAGACAATCTTGCTATCAAACTAGGACGTAAATTAACTGACTCTGAAATTTTTGCTTTCTCACAAGCGAATTCAGAGCACTGTCGTCACAAAATTTTCAACGGAACTTTTGTAATCGACGGAGAAGAAAAAGAAACGTCTCTATTTAAATTAATCAAGAAAACATCTCAGGAAAACCCTAACGACATCGTTTCGGCTTACAAAGATAACGTGGCTTTTGTAAAAGGACCACGTGTACAACAGTTTGCTCCTAAAACAGCAGACAAACCAGACTTTTACGAAATAAAAGAATTTGATTCGGTTATTTCATTAAAAGCCGAAACACATAATTTCCCTACAACTGTTGAGCCTTTTAATGGTGCAGCAACAGGATCAGGAGGAGAGATTCGTGACCGTCTTGCAGGAGGACAAGGTTCATTGCCACTTGCAGGAACTGCAGTTTATATGACATCTTACTCACGTTTGAAATCCTTCGACTCCGCTCAGGATGACAGACCATGGGAGAATGCTATGGACGAAAGAAAATGGCTATATCAAACTCCAATGGATATCTTGATAAAAGCTTCAAATGGAGCTTCAGATTTTGGAAATAAATTTGGTCAGCCATTAATTACTGGTTCTGTTTTAACTTTTGAACATGAAGAAAACGACCGCAAAATTGGTTACGATAAAGTAATCATGCAAGCTGGAGGAATCGGTTACGGAAAATTAGATCAAGCCATAAAAAAGAAACCACAAGAAGGAGATAAAATCGTTATTCTTGGTGGAGAAAATTATAGAATAGGAATGGGTGGAGCTGCAGTTTCATCTGCAGACACAGGAGCTTTTGGTTCAGGAATTGAATTAAATGCAATCCAACGTTCTAACCCTGAAATGCAAAAACGTGCTGCTAATGCCATTCGTGGTTTAGTAGAAAGTGATAATAACCCAATTGTTTCTATTCACGATCACGGAGCCGGAGGACACTTAAACTGCCTTTCTGAACTAGTAGAAGAAACTGGTGGATTAATTGATTTAGACAAATTACCTGTTGGAGATCCAACTCTTTCTGCTAAAGAAATTATTGGAAACGAATCTCAAGAAAGAATGGGATTAGTAATTGGTCAAAAAGATATTGATACGTTACAAAGAATCGCTGACAGAGAGCGTTCGCCAATGTATCAAGTTGGAGATGTAACTGGAGATCACCGTTTTACTTTTGAATCTAAATCAACTGGGGCTAAACCTATGGATTATGCACTTGAAGATTTCTTTGGAAGTTCTCCAAAAACTGTAATGACTGATAAAACAATCAATAGAAATTATGCTGATGTTGTTTATACAGCAAATGATTTTGAAAGCTATTTACAAGATGTTTTACGTTTAGAAGCTGTAGCATCTAAAGACTGGTTAACTAATAAAGTAGACCGTTGTGTAGGTGGAAAAGTAGCCAAACAACAAAATGCTGGTCCATTACAATTACCATTAAATAATGTTGGTGTAATGGCTTTAGATTATTTAGGTAAAGAAGGAATGCAACTTCTATCGGGCACGCTCCTATTGCAGCTTTAATTGATCCTGTGGCAGGAAGCAGAAATGCAATTGCTGAGTCATTATCAAATATTGTTTGGGCTCCAATTAAAGATGGAATGAAAGGAATTTCATTATCTGCAAACTGGATGTGGGCTTGTAAAAACGAAGGAGAAGATGCACGTTTATACGCAGCTGTTGAAGGTTGTTCAGAGTTTGCAATCGAATTAGGAATCAATATTCCAACAGGAAAAGATTCTCTTTCGATGAAACAAAAATATCCTAATGACGAAGTAATCGCACCAGGAACGGTTATTATTTCGGCAGGTGGAAATTGTACTGATATTAAAAAAGTAGTAGAACCTGTTTTACAGAAAAACGGAGATTCTATTTATTATATCAATTTATCTCAAGATGCATACAAATTAGGAGGTTCTTCTTTTGCACAGATCAGAAATACTATTGGGAACGAAACTTCGACTATTAAAGATGCTTCATTCTTTAAAAATGCATTTAATACCATTCAGGAATTAATTGGTGAAGATCAAATTCTTGCTGGACACGATATAGGAAGCGGTGGTTTAATCACAACTTTACTAGAATTATGTTTTGCTGATATAAATCTAGGAGCAAAAATTGATTTCTCTGCTTTCGCAGAAAAAGACTTATTGAAAATCCTTTTTGCAGAAAATATAGGAATTGTTTTCCAAGCTAAAGCTGATGCTGTTGTTGAAGCTAAATTAAATGCAAGTAATATTGAATTCTTCAAAATCGGTTCTGTAACTACTTCTGAGACTTTAGAAGTTGGAAATTGGTCTTTAAACATTCCTAAATACAGAGATATCTGGTTTGAAACTTCTTATTTATTAGATCAAAAACAATCTAAAAACGGAAGAGCTCAGGCACGTTTCAAAATTATAAAAATCAAGTTTTAAACTATACTTTCCCAGAGGTGCTGCCTCCCTAACAACAGGAGCATGTATTAACCTTAGCAATACGCAACTGAACCGAAGAAGATGTGACTACA
>NZ_JBXBAV010000082.1:0-17158 GCF_056783245.1 Flavobacterium sp. TC780
TTAATACCTTTTAACACATGTAATTCAGATTTTCCCATTTTATAGGATTTATGTAAGTCTTTAATTCCAATCATGATTTGTTAATTTTAAAACAATAATACCTATTTTGCCCAGCAATTTACCATAATAAAATGTTAATAATCCCAATCTATTACACCAATAAGACTAAATCTCTATCAAAATGTTACACTTTAATCTTAAAATATATTTGTTTTCTTAATTTTGCATCTTAAAAAAAATACAATGAAGAAAATATTTTTGTTTCTAATACTCTCAATTGTTCTACAATTTGCAACCAGTTGTTCTTCTACTCAAAAATTAGCAACATTAAAACCTGAACCTGATGACGCTAGCCCATTACTATATGACAATACGCCTTCATTTATCAATTTACCTATTACTGTAAAACTAAAAGATATTGAAAACCAAACCAATACTTTGCTTAACGGTTTAATTTACGAAGATAACAACATTGAAGATGACGATATCGAAATTAAAATATGGAAATTAGCCCCTATAAAAATCGAGACTGACCCGGCTAATCCTGGAAAAAAATAAAAACTATTTTACCTTTAAAAGCACTTGTAAAATACCGAATAGGAACTAAAAAGCTTGGTGTCGAATTATACGATACACGAGAATTTAATCTGAATGGAGTAATTACATTAATCAGCTCAGTAGGTCTAACCAACTGGAAATTAAATACTAAAACCGAATTAAAATCATTAGATTGGAATGAGAGCCCAACAATGAGTGTTTTTGGAAAAAATATGCCTGTAACTTATCTTATAAATCCAGCCGTTTCTATTTTCAAATCAAAAATAGAAAAAAGTATTGATGCTGCAATCGAAAAATCGATGGATTTTAAACCAAATGTTTTGGCTGCCTTAGAAAAAATCTGTACCCCATTTCAAATGAATGAGGAATATGAAAGCTGGCTTAGAATTGTGCCTATAGAAATATACTCTACAGATGCAAAACTAAAAAATGATTCTTTTTTACTAGAAATGGGCATGAAATGCAATATGGAAACAGTAATTGGCAAGCAACCTGAAAGTAAATTTAGCGCTTCTAAAATACTTTTAAAACCTGTTGTAAAAATTCCAAAACAAATTACAGCAAATATCGCTGCAATTTCAAGTTATAAAGATGCTTCCAAAATTATGACTAAAAATTTCGCAGGTCAAGAATTTGGGACTGGAAGCAAAAAAATTACTGTGAAAAATGTTGAAATCTGGCATAAAGAAGGAAAAATGATTATTGCCTTAGATGTTTTAGGTGCTGTAAATGGTACACTGTACCTAAATGGTTTTCCAAAATATAACCCCCAGACAAAAGAACTTTATTTTGACAAACTTGACTACGTTCTAGACACAAAAAGTAGACTAACTCGTACCGCTAACTGGCTTATGCAAGGTTATATCTTAAAGAAAATGCAAGAAAGCTGTCGTTACTCTATACAGCCTAACTTAGAAGAAGGCAAAAAGAGTATGCTTACTTATCTTAAAAACTACTCTCCTATGCCTGTGTTTTTGTAAATGGAAAAATGGAAGATATTGAGTTTCAAAAAGTAGAATTGACAAATCAAGCCATTATTGCTTTTATAAAAGTTAATGGGAACTGTGAATGTCTCGGTAAACGGATTGAAATAAAATCAGTTTATGCGTTTTTCTTTTTGCATTTTGATACATTCTATAAATCAAGTAACCAATTACTCCAACTAAAAATACGGAACTACCATCAAGTAAACGATTCCGATCATTTACTGCTTCTGCTTGTTTTGTGTTTTCGCTCCCCCTAAAGCAGCACGACACATTGCACATTGTGCATTAGCAGATAAATTAAAAAGAAAAATAACCAACAAGAAACTAAGTTTGTTAGCCTAGAAACACCAAGTTTCTTTTGCTTTGTATTTATATTAAACATAATAAGGGGAAATCATTAAATAAACAATTACTCCGGTAATAGCAACGTATAACCAAAGTGGAAATGTAACTCTTGCAATTTTTCTATGGTTATCAAAATTTTTCGCAATCGCACGAACATATGTTATCAAAACTAATGGAACAATTGCAATTGACAATAAAATATGAGAAATCAAGATAAAGAAATACACATATCGAATTGCTCCTTCACCACCAAATTTGGTAGAATCCGATGTCATATGATATGCAATATACATTACTAAGAAAGCTAACGAAAGAGCTATTGCTGTAGTCATCAAACGTTCATGAAGCTTTCTATTTCCTTTTTTGATAGCCATAACTGCAATAACCAAAACCAAAGCTGTAATACCATTTATTGTAGCATAAATAGGCGGTAAGAAAGTAAGCGGCTCTACATTATATCCGAAATCTTTGAGCTTAACTCCAAATAAGATAGCTACTACAACTGGAATTACAATTGAAACAAGTACAATATACTTGTTGTATTTTTTTTCTAATGAATTATCCTCCATCTTATTCTTCTAATAATATATTTATATCTTGTTGTATATCTCTAACTCCTTTTTTGTCCAATCCATCGTAATAAAGTATTGGGTTTCCAAATTCATCTTTACGACAACGAATATCTCCATTTTTATCAATTAAGGCAAATAAACCCGAATGTTCAAAACCTCCACTCACTTTACTATTTGCTCCTGCATATAAATTAAATCCTTTATTAGATAAATCCATAATAACATTTTTATCACCTGTTAAGAAATTCCAATTAGATGACTTTACTCCTAACATCTTTGCGTGATCTTTTAAAACTTGTGATGTATCATGAGCAGGATCAATTGTTATTGAAACAATACCAAAGTTTGGATTTCCAAAAAATTTCTTCTCAATTTCCAACATACTCAAATTCATCTTAGGACAGATTGATGGGCAGGTTGTGAAGAAAACTCAAGAACATAAACTTTTCCTTTATAAGTCTCATTCCGATATTTTAACGTTATCCTGATTTACTAATTCAAATTTAGGAGCTGGGCCAATTTTTACTAATTTCCCATCATCCTTAACATTTTTACCTTCAACACTATCCAAACGACTTCCTTTTACGATTGTATCACTTTTTACTCTATCTATAATTTTAGGAATAGCATAAATACCAAAAATCAATACTATAAATGAAATTCCGATATATGATTTGTTTTTAAACATGATAATATAATTTTAAAGTTGTTTTGTCGCATTATGATTTTTCTTAAGAGCAGCACGATATTCGTAAAGGATAATCTTAAAATCATCCAGCATTTCATTACTCAGCTCTGAAGGATGAAAAGTATTATATCCTTCTTTATAATCTTTTTCATCTTTACGTCCTCTTAAATTGCGTTCTTTATCAACAATAAAAACATTAGGCGTTCCTAGATGCTGATCTAATTTTCCAACCAAATGCAATTGATCATAATATGTACTAATTTCGGCTGGAGAAGCAAAAACAAAATGCCATTGTGATACATCTGTAAATGCCGCCAAGGCATCTACAACTTTACGCGCATCCTCTTCTGTTCCTAGAGGACAAATTACAACAAATTGTAAATCTTGAAAACCATGATAACGCTGGTAAACTTTTTCATTTAGATTAAAATAATTACCTCGATTTTTTAGAATTTCTGCTCCTGAAAAACCTAGTATTGTTATTTTATTATCCAAACCAACTTTTTCACCTCTTAAAGACTTCCAGTCTCCTAAGTTGGCAATTTTAGGTGTTACGATAGGTAGTTTAGTAAAACCATTCACGCCAGATGCAAAAAAAGATAAGCAACTATAGGCAAAACGAAGAGAACAAAAAGAACTATATTTTTTTTCATTATACAAGGGAAAAAATTAAAGTACAAAAATAAAAAAAGGTACGCAATGCGTACCCTCTTTTTGAATTAATATCATGTTAAAAATTCCATTTAATAGTAGAATCTTTAAAAACCCCATAAATATAATGTCCTTCAGTTAAGAGAATGAACAATAAATATAAAACTAGGAAAATAACCGTTGAAACAACTGACCATCTTAGGCTACTTTTTTCACCTTCCATGTGCATAAATGCCCATACTATATAATAAGCTTTATATATTGTTAGAATATAAAATATCCAGTTCAATAAATTTAAACCTATAAAATGATTAAATTCTAATACTCCTGGTTTATAAATCCCAAGGATAACCTCTACTGTTGTTACAACTGATAAAAGTGCAAAAACAAACCAGATTCTTTTTGTATGTGATACATATTCGTGTGACATAATAATATAAATCTAAAATTAAACTAAGTAGAAAACTGTAAATACAAATACCCAAACTAAATCGACAAAGTGCCAGTATAAACCAACTTTCTCTACCATTTCATAGCTTTTTCTTTTTTCGTAAGTACCTAACAATACATTAAAAAAGATAATTATATTAATGATAATTCCTGAGATCACGTGAAAACCGTGAAAACCTGTAATAAAGAAAAAGAAATCAGCAAATAATTTATTTCCGTATTCGTTTCTAGTCAAATTAGCACCTTCAACAACATAATGAGCTTGACTTAATCTAGCTTCAGACTCTTCTCTTGTTAGAATAGTTTTTTGCTTTTTCTCAGTAAGTTTTTCTGTTCTTACTAATAATTCAGGATGCGCTTTAAAACCTGCTTGTACTTCAGCTACTGAATATGTTGGCAATGTTTCTGCATCGCTCATAAACCAGTTCCCTTTGTCTCTAAGTCTAATGCTTCTCTTGCTTCTGGTAATTTTACTGCAAAATCTGCAAGAGCAACACGTTTACCATCTTTATCTACAAACTGAAGTAAACTTCCTCCTTTTGTTTCAATAGCTCCATATTCTCCTTTGATAAAGTTTTTCCATTCCCAAGCTTGTGATCCAACGAAAATCAAACCTCCAATAATAGTTAAAAACATATATACTGCAACTTTGTTTTTCTTCATTTGGTGTCCTGCATCAACAGCCAAAACCATTGTTACAGATGAAAAAATCAAAATAAATGTCATTAATGCGACATAATACATAGGCGCTGGTACACCATGCATAAAAGGGAAGTGATTAAACACTTCGTCAGCCAATGGCCAAGTTTCAATAAATTTAAATCTAGAAAAACCGTAAGCCGCTAGAAATCCAGAGAACGTTAAGGCATCCGATACGATAAAATACCACATCATCATTTTACCATAACTTGCTCCTAATGGCTCATTGCCGCCTCCCCAAGTTTTTTCTTCATTATTTGCAGTAGTAACTGTCGCTTCCATAAAAGATATTCGTTAAAAAGTTCCCCAAATTTACGTTTTTTTCTTATTTAAAGAAATATAAAAATAAAAATAAATAGACCCACAAGAAATCAAGAAAGTGCCAGTACATTGCACCTAGTTCTATTCCAAGAGTTTGAGTCGAATTGTATTTCTGTTTAAAATGATTATAAATAATAACTAAAAGAGAAATGATCCCTCCAGCTAAGTGAAATAAGTGTGTAACTGTTACAACATATAAGAAAGTTGTTGTTATTGTACTTTCTGCTCCTGTAAAATAGTACCCATTTGCAACGATTTGTCCAAATCCTACAAACTGTAAAACCACAAACAAAATTCCTAATGCTAAAGTAGTCAAAAGTAAATTAGTTGTTGCTTTTCTGTTGTCTTTTTGCATTGCTTTTTTAGCTAAATGAAAAGTGACACTACAACCTATAATTATCAAAGTACTATAAAAAAACGCTGGTGGCAATTGAAAATCCTTCAACCAGTCGGTTCTTGACTTACTTACCACAAAAGCACTTGTAAGTCCTGCAAACATCATGGTCATACTGACCATCGCGAACAATAAAATTAATTTAGATGACTTAGCGCTCCTTGCTCTATTTTCATCTGCTGTCATTGTCATTTCCATAACTATCTTAAAAATTTATCAAATATATAAATCAACTGCAACAAGGTAATATAAGAAACACTTACCAACATTAATGCTCTTGCTGCCTTAGCTGTTCTTAACTTATACAAACGAACTGCATAAATCAACATCCAAATCCCCAACAAAAACACCAAAACTGCTGCTATTGGCGTAATAAACAATTTACCTGTATACCCTAAAGCAGGCAATAGTGACGCTACTATAAGCCATACTGTATACAAAATAACCTGTAACGCGGTTCCTTTATCTTTTTTCCCTGTAGGAAGCATAAAAAACCCTGCTTTTTCGTAATCCTCATATAAAAACCAACCAATTGCCCAAAAATGAGGAAACTGCCAAAAAAACTGAATTAAAAAGAGTGTTCCTGCTTCTATACCAAAATCTCCTGTAGCTGCTACCCATCCTAACATAAATGGTATTGCTCCTGAAAAGCTCCAACAAAAACCGATAATGATGTTACCGTCTTTAATGGTGTATAAACACTAGTATATAAAAATATAGAAATCGCACCAAACATTGCTGTTTTAGGATTGATTGTGTAGAGTAAAGTTAATCCAATAATTGTAAGCAAACTTGCAACAAACAAAGCTACTTTAGGCGACATTCTTCCTGAAGGAACTGGTCGATTCTTTGTTCTATCCATTAAGGCATCCAAATCTTTTTCGATAACCTGGTTATAAGCATTTGAAGCCCCTACCATACAGTATCCTCCGATTGCTAGAATTAGAAGTACTGACCATTGAAAAGGATGTTTATCATCAAAACCAAGTAAATAACCTGCTATTGAAGAAAACAAAACACTTACAGCGAGTCCTGCTTTTGTGATTTCCTTGAAATCATTAAAAATAGATTTGAGTGAAAGTGTATTTTGTGTTGCGTCCAATGCGATGTTATTTTTGTTTTTTCAAAACTGGTGCAAATGTACAAATTAGATTGCAGAATTCAGGATGATAAAATTACATTTTTTCAAATGAAGTATTCAAATACACCTTAATTTCACTGTAAAAGCGAATCATTTGCAAAAAATCTTACTAAATATTCTAATAATCGAAATACCAATTAAAGACATCTGCCCTTAACCCGAAAGTAAACCATGTTGTACTTTTCTTAAAAGTAGTCTCCGTATCTTTAGTAGGATCAAAACTTCTGTAAATCAAGCTTCCGAATAACTTTAAATTTGTTGCTGGATTTACCAAATATCCTGCCTGTATATCTGTAATAAAAACTGTCGTTTTATTTCCCTGTCCAACTTTTACTCCTTTGTTGTAAGGTCTTTTACTATCATAACTTTTATAAATATTAGATCCATAATTAAATGAATCCTCTGCGGTATCAAAATCTAATCCTCTTGTACCTGTAGTAATTTTTGCATCTGCAAAATACCTTCCTTTATGATAACGCGCTATTGCAATAAGCTCACTAAAATTACCGCCCCATTGGTGCCCAATACTCTGATTATTATGTCCATAATTTGTAATGACTGCGCTATGTGAATACACATATGGACGCACATGGTTATATTCTAACTGTACTAATAAATTTGGAATTTGAAAAGCGTTATAATATTTAGCACCTAACTGATATCCGAATTTATTCTTCCAGCTTTTTTCTCCGCTTTTCATATCACTAACCGAAAATTCATCTAAAAGAAATTGTCCGTATAGGTTTATTTGATCATTCCATTTGTATTTTGCCGTTAACCCTAGTAAAGCATTCCCGCTTTTGGATGAGGAAGCAAATTCTACTGATCTATAAAAAATAATCGGATTAGCAAAAGCCATATCAAATCCTCTATCATTACTATTTGTCCAAATTACAGATTCGAAGAAACCTAAGTTCAATCTATTTGTAACATTCAAACTTAAATAATGGTTTGCCATGAACTTACTGGCATATGTTTTATCAACTGTTGCATCTTGTCGAATATCTTTAAGAAACATATAGGTATTGGTATACTTTATCTTCCAAAAGGTTGTATTCATTTTAAAATACGGATACGGGCTTGCTCCATCACTTTCTAACAAAGAACGATATCCATCTCCTATAAAATTTCTTCCATAACCCAATTGAAAATTAAAAATCTTACTTGGTGTGTATGTCAAATTTGCTTCGGCTGAAGGAAAATCAAAACCGTTTGTTTTAAATTCCTTTCCTATTCCAATTCCCGGAACTACTCCAGGATTTCCTCCCGAAGGTTTTATAGATTGTGCATAACTATTGTAATAGTCTGCAAATCTTCCTTGACTCTCGAAAACAGTTGTTGTAAAATTAAGCTGCTTACCCAACCCTCCTCTAAAATTAAGCGCACGTGTATTTACGTAAGTATAAGAATCATCACTTTTTGTATCCTTACCGACTTGTAAATCCATAATCGCATTTAATGTAAACCAATATCCTTCTCCTTCGATTTCGACTAAACTTTCGTTCCAAAGCTTACGCCCGAACCAACTAGACACATTCTTTTTAAGCGATTCATTCACCGCTTTAAGATTATAATATTTAGAAACTTCGGCATACGTATATGGTTTTGAAGCTGTATGATTGTTACTCCCCACTCTATTCATCGCTCCATCAAATTGCGCGTAATAACTATGAGAAAAAGGTATATTTAAATGACTTTCGAATTCTGGATTTGTATATTTCTTGTAAACAATACTATCCAATTCGGTTAATGGTTTGGTAGCTGGTTTAATAATTTTAGCTGCCGCTATAGCTTCTTCTGAAATTTGTCCTGCAGTTTTTAGCGGTATATTAATTATGATTGTATATTTAGAATAAGTAGACTTCCCATCATAAGTAGATGGTTTAATCTTTGGAAATGCTGCAAAAACACGTTTTGTTTCCTGAACTAATTCATCATTATTTGCATTAACATATATTACTTTAAATTCTCCCGTTTTATCTACCTCAAAAAGCACCTTAACATCTCCTTTATAATTATTCTGTTTTAATGTTGGTGGCACTTGAAAATTATTAAATACAAAATCCTGAACCTTGTCATAAAAACAACTTTCCAATGCCTTCCCCTTTAAATTTTCACATGTTGGAAAAATCGGAAACTCTTCGGAAGTAAAACTAGAATTGACTGTTAAATTATTCGCTTGCTGAGAAAAAGCTAGTAATGAGTATAATGTTATAAGAAAAGCTAAGAAACCTTTATTCATATAGTTTTGGTTGTGAATTTTAATATTGGTTTTGCGAAATTTCTCCGTTTGCGATTGCTTTAGCATTTGAAGTTCCTATTCTTTTCACTCCAAGATTAATCATTTCAACAGCTTCTTCATATGTTCTTACTCCACCTGCTGCTTTTACAGGTAGTGGCGAAGCATTTTCAAGCATCATAATAATTGATGGTACTGTTGCTCCATTTGGTAAATTATTTTCTGTTTTATAAAAACCTGTAGATGATTTCACAAAAACAGATGAATATTCATTCTCCTCAAAATTCTGAATAACTATACTCTTTATTAATGCAGATAATTGTATAATTTCTTTATCGTTAAGTGCAGCAACTTCTATAATCCATTTCACAACTTTACCATTAGTTAATCCCAATAGTGTACATTGTAAAATTTCATTTTTAACTAAATCAATTTCACCATTTTTAAAAGCTTCATAATTACATACAAAATCCAGCTCATTTGCTCCATCTTGTATTGCTATATTTGCCTCTGCAATCTTTTCTTCTAAACTTGATTTACCTTCAGGAAAATCTATTACTGTTCCTATCAAAAGATTCGATTTAGCATCCGAAATCATTTCTTTAGCTAAACTTACTTTATCTGGACGAATCATTATCAACTTAAATTGTTCTGCTATAGCTTCTTCAATTACATCCTTAACTACCTGTGTGTTTTGTGCTTCACTCAAATTTGCCTGCTCTGCAGTTTTTAAATATGTCGAGTCTAAGTATTGTCTAATATTCATAGCCATAATAAATTAATTGTATTAAATCCTAATTGACAAAAATACATTTTATATTGGGATATGTCTGGAATTAACGGCTAGTTTTACCTAACTTATGCACAACAAAATCTTCACTACAAATAGTACATCCTACAGACCTCTAAAAACAAAAATCCCACCGAAGTGGGATTCATTAATTTACTATTTTAGTGATTAGCCTATTAAATAACAGCACAGCAATTATTGCTGATGCTGCTCCTAGTGAATTTGCTAAAAAATCCATCATGTCTGCACTTCTTGTTAAAGTATATTCGCTTTGTAAAAGTTCAATTGTAATTCCAAAAAAGGTTGAAAAAACAAAAGAAAGTAATAATGGTCTAAAGTCATCTGTATTTTTAAATTGTTTTTTAAAATACAAAAACCACAGAAAGGTAAAACCAAAATAAAAACAAAAATGAGCTAATTTATCTATGTTTGGTATACTTACAACTGGTATATTACTTGACTCAGTTAAACAAAGAAAAATAATAACCCCTGTCCACAATAAAGCCAAACATAAAAAAAATATTTTTTTATGCACCTATTAATTCTTTATATGCTTCATCAGATAATAAAGAATCTAATTCTGATGTATTTGAAATTTTAATTTTAATCATCCATCCAGCGCCATAAGGATCTGAATTTACTGTTTCTGGAGCGCTTTCTAAACTATCATTAAAAGCAATAATCTCTCCTGACAAAGGCAAGAACAAATCTGAAACAGTTTTTACTGCTTCAACTGTTCCAAAAACTTCATCTTTATCAAGTGTTTGATCTAAAGTTTCTACTTCAACATAAACGATGTCTCCTAATTCTTTTTGTGCAAAATGTGTAATTCCTACTGTTGCAACATCGCCTTCAATGCTAACCCATTCGTGATCCTTTGTGTACTTTAATTCTGTTGGTATATTCATAATAAATACTTATTGATAATTGATAATTGAATTTTAATAGGGCAAATGTAATAATCTTCTAATCAAATTCACTTTAGAATTTGAAATTTAATTTCCAAAATTATATCGAATGGTAAATCCTGATCGAATATTCGTTAGAGGATATAAAGTCGAGATAACTGCTTTAGAAAATGAATGATCATAATAAAAGATTGCTGTTAGGTTCTTACTAAATGAATAATCGGCTGTAATTTTTATTGACCAAATGTTTTGTCCTGCAGCCAATTGATTGTTATCGTAATCTAAATAACGAACCATTGTTTGATTATTTCGATATGACAAATCTCCTTTTATATTGATATCACTTTTTATAATTCCTGTAGGGCTATCAGCTAATGTTGAAGAAAAAATTACATCTTTAATACGGTATCCAAGACCTATAATATATTCCATTCCTTTAACTTCTGTCAATAAATTATTATCGAAACTCATTGACAATGCTCTATCTTTTTTAATTTCCGTAAGTACTTTCAAAGAACTCTTTAGCTCAAAATCCATTCTGATAAGCGGACTAAATTGTTCCACTAAATTAACATTGGACATGATTGTCGCATTATAAAAGTTACCATTATCTGGATCAACTCCACCTGGATTTTGATCATACTTAAAATTAGAACGATACTGATTAATCGTATAAGACGCTCTATAGTTATGCTGCAATGAGAAACGCTTGAAATTTTCTTTAAAATATCTATAACGCATCAATCCATTGTACTTTATACTCCAGTTTGGAAGAGGGAAGTTTCTAAAAATACCCGTCGAACTACTTGAAGCATTGCCTCCCGAATAAGCTGCCAAAAAGGACGGTAGCAAAACTGCCTGATTACTTTTTGTATATCCTATAGGAAACCCTTCATTTGATATATAAATATCTCTCTGACCGTATTTAGGATCTGTTGGGTTAACCGGAATAGGATTTGCAGCATCACCATAACGAGGAATATTACTACTTCCATAATGACTTTCTGCTAAACGATTTGCAATTACCAAACGATTGGATCTAAAATCTTCAAATGCTGATGAAAAATTTTCGTCACTTGCAGAAAAAGCTGTTTTTATCAAAATCGTCGAAATAGAAAACATTCCGTAATTATATGGTGATCTCGCATGATACAATCCTGTTGCATCAACATCGTATTGCTCTGAGAAATTAGCTGAATAAGTACGATCTAAGTTCAAATCTATTTTTAAATCTGGTAATAAATCAATATTAGCTGTCGCTTTAAACATCTTGTTTGTTACCTGCGAAAAGTTCTGATTAAAATCCTGATAATTAGTTAACCATCCATTTTTAGCTGCCTCATAACGTACATCATCCTGACTTCCAAAAATAAATCCTAATGATGGTCGAGACGAACCTAAGAATCCAACACTTGGAGTATATCCTGGTAAAACTGTACCGCTATTTACTGTATAGTTAACCTGAATATTTTTTATACTTGTTAACACTCCGATTAAACCATCTTGGAAAGCACTGTTTTTTACCAATGCTTGATTCGTATTTACTACTTTCTCGCCTGGTTTTCGGCACAGTTGGTTTTACTTTAGGTGTTGCTCTGGCTCCTCCTTTTGTAAGTCCCAAATACTTATAAAGCGTATTCATATTCATTGCTGCAGTAAAGGTATTCGAATTTGCATTTTGAACTGTATTTCCTAAGTCATATGAATTCCCTTTATCATCTTCATATCTTGATAATGCCTCTGACGTACGCTGCCAGCTATAATCTCCCGTATAAGAATAACTTGCTTTTAAAAATCCTAATACTGGAATTTTATATAGTGGAATCTCATAATTTAAAACCAATTGTTGCATATGCTGATTTGGCGTACCAATATCCCAGTAGCTATCCCAAATACTAAAGCTATCAATTGGTTCGTTATCAGCATTCATATAATTTTTAACAATGTTATTTGATGATGCTGTATAGTTTATTTTTAATGATTTCGTAAGATTAAAATTAAATCCATACTGGTAGTTAAATGCAAAATTTCTTCTATACATCGGATCTAATCCAATACCCTCAACATTCTCAACTTGTCTAAACTCCTGACGGTTGTATTGTCTTATAATATTAGTATTAAATGTAATATTTGACGGCAAATAATTAAAATTAAAATCGCTCAACAACTTCCAATAGTCACTCTTCTTGAAGTATTTGCTTTTTTTAAATGGCTCAACTGCCTTTGGTTGAAAGCTGTATGCATAATTCACAGTTGTACTCGATTGCTGATCTTGATAACTTCTTATCTCATAATCATGACGTTCTACTTCATTGTATGATTGTGAAAATGTAAAATTTTCAGGGTCATAAACATGTTGTTTTTGTTCTGGTGCTCTATCTTTTCTAACTCCAATAAAATTGATACTTCTACGCTTTGTATAATCAATAGTCTCGATTTCTTATATTCTCTCTTTCTGCAGCATTTGTAGTTACATCCAGTAACTGCTTAAGTTTTATATCTTCGTTAAACGGGTCGTATTCTGGAGTAATTATTCCTTCTCCCTACTGCATAATTAGGAGGCAAATTAATACCCCACTTTGGTGGTAATAGCTTTCCTAAATTTAAATTAGTTACAATATTATATTGTTGTATATCTTCTCTGCTTCTTTCATTTGGTCCTCTTGTTCCAAAGAACCGAATCCTATTTCTACTTTTTTTCCTGTTGAAAACTGTAGCAAAATCAGCAAAATTGGTATCAATATTCAGTACCGCTGCCATCCCTCCTTTATTATCCATTTCGGCAAGACGCAACTCATTAAACCAAACTTCTCCTTTAACATCCTGGTGCATTTCTACGTTTTTGAACCTATCATTAACTTCCTAACTAATCCAAAATTCGGATTCCCTTTTATCCCTGAATCGCAATTTACTGTCTCCATCTCCTCCTGAATTGATTACATCATCATCTGGATAATATATTCCATCTAGCGGCAATGTATTTGGATCAATTTTCATTGCCTTAATTTTCATCTGTGTCAATAATTCAAGAGCCAAATCAATATTATTCTCTTCCGGCCAAACAACTTCTGGACTTAAAGGTGAACAATCTTTTCCTGTCATTGAGGTTGGAATTGTTACTTTTAAAGGTATTTCAATTTGATAGAAATTCTGAGTAAAATCATTTCCAAAACGAATAAAACCTACCATTTGTCCATCTTTCAATACTATTTCTTCTGGTAATGATTCTGCATGTAAAAACATTTTCAATCTGTTGTATTGACGCATATCAACACTTAATTTTTAAATACTGCTCTGGAATCTTTTGGCTGTAAACCATTTCCTAAACCTGGATGCCAACGCCTGCCTCATTTTGATTGATAATCGTATTATTATTATACAATTGCTCTCGTGCTACTTCTGGAGGTGACACATAATTTATTGGACATCTGGTACTATTTTTTCGAATATTTACTGCAGAAACATCAAAAGTTGTATTACCTCCGTACATTAACATCTGCTGGATCCAATGTACTTGTATACCTTCTCCACTCTCCTCTCACTAAATCTAATGCTCCAAAACGAACTGTAACGTTACTTGCAAACCCTGTCATAAACATTCTCATAAAACGAATTCATCTGAAATCGGATATATTACCAATAGTATTTTGAGGTTGTGAAACTGAATCTTAAACTGAATCCATCTAGCATCGGTAACTGAACCATTTGCCATGGTTACCTATATTTTTTATATCTGTAATATAATTTTGCCCGACATTCATATTCGGCTTAATATCAACACCATACTCATAATAAGCATTAATCGTATTCATGGTGTTATCTCTATTAATATCTTCAACGTCTGGAAGTGTTGTTGAAGCTCTATTAGCATCATTTATATCTACTGCTGAGTTTCCTTCTACTCCATTATAATTTTTATAATCGATCTAAGAACTCCACCTGTAGTATTTAAATAATATCTATAATCATCTGCTGCTGGATCTGCTTCTGAGGCAAAATTATTATAAATTGATCCTTCTCTTCCATTTGGTAAACCATCAAAACTACATCTTGATTTGCTCGATTTAACTATTATTATCAAATGCATAAATTAAAGATTGCGATGCTGGAACATCTCCCCACAAAGGCTGAGGCTTCACTACTATTTGATTTGGCCCTAAACCATTTTCATATTGCTTTCTACCTAAATCTTCTAAAATATCTTCTGAAATTTCTCCCAAGTTAAAATAAACCTTACCTGTATTAGTTTGATCTGTTTGTCCTGCTCCTACAAATGGATCTAATACCCAAAACTGGATGTACTCAACATTTCCTTGTTCAAAATCGGTTGAACTTAAAGCGCGCATTATCCCTCCAAAATTATCTTTTGGAGTCGTTGCATAATTTAAATTATTGTTATAAGGCCCTCTCTCTGATGGATAGTATGTTAAATCTAATGTATTTACCACTTGTGATTGTCCTTGACAATATCAGTTAGTGGATACATTCTTACTATAATTTATGGGTTGAGTTCAACGAATATCATCATTATAGATTTCTTGATACGGTTTCGAAGCATAAAAAATTGGATCGATTGTATACCATGATAATTTTGCTCTTTTAAAACCGTAGCTTAAATCATTATTTTTGTGCATTAAATTATAGGCACTCAATGCATTATTATCTGTGTGTCCATGCCACTTTACGCATATGCCGAGCGCATATCTATTGTTGATTGTGACCTTTAAAATCATCTACATAAATAGTTGATTCTCCTTCTAAATTATCTGCTTTTGGAGTTCCTGTTTTAAGAAAGCAACTTCTCCTCTTATCCAACAATTAGAGGGAACATCAGTATCCATAAATGGCAATTTATTTACTAATCGGGTAAAGAAAGGAACTTCTGTAGAGAAATTTGTATTGAAACCATAAATCATATTGTTTACAGATTCCTGTCCGTAACTTGATTTTTGTGTAAACGGCTTCTTGGTCATTTTGTAAAAACAGAAATACCTCCAACTGTAAAATTATCTGAAATTTTATGCTGTACATCTATCCCCATAAATCTTCGGGTTTGTTGTCCGAAAATAGAATTATTCTCTAATGAAATTTCAATTGGCGTATTTGATGCCTGAAGTGAAGGATCCAAAATTGCTAACTCTTCCTAATTGATAATTTACGCGACAACCAATTCCTTCTGATGAATACACGACCTGCCGCAGTAACTACAACCAATCCTCGAGGAACATTAAAGGCTCCGATAGGAATTCCATCACCGCCTGTAGATTTATATTTACCTCTCAATAAGAATTTATTTTTATCACTATCTTGTAAAGCTCCTGATTGCGTATTGGCATACATATTACGGATAATATCACTCTGATTCGGGTTATATACTTGTATTATGATAATCTTCTCCAGCGTTATTTGATAATTTAGAGAATAATAGTTCCCCAAAAGGCTCTTTAGTTGTAAATATGATTCTACCATTTTGCGCATCCATGGTTAATCCTGGCAAGAAATCAAAAAAACCATCACCTCCCACTTGCGGGTCATTATTATAATTTAATTTATCCAAATTAAACACTTTTAACAAAGGTGTATCCGTTATCTTGTTACCTGGTGAAGATTTGGAGGAAACGTGTTCCTGAAACTGGTGTAATATAGTTTATAGGAGATGGATCTGTATATAAAATATTAAATCTGAAATCTTCCTGGCTTTATTTGATATGCTCCAGGAATACCTCGATAGATGTTTTTCATCATCAAATTCAAACTGGATTTTTAACATTGGTCAATTACTTTTTAGCATTTTCAAAATCAAACTCTGCGTTATGATTACTTGGTCTAAGGGTTGTTTCCTGTTACAATTGTACCATCCACACCATCATTCCCAAATTCTCCAACTTGATATACCTGATCTCCCATTGCATATTCATAGGCTACCGCCAGAACTTCATCATTTGCTAAACGTTGTTCGGCAACGAAACATATCCTAATCGTGGATGAAAAAGTCTATTCGTTTGCATTTAACTTTCTTGCATTTTCTAATTTGGAATAATCCTGACCTTCACTTACTGTAATTGCATTAAATCCTTTATTTGAAGTAACGATTTCACAAATCTGACTATTTAAAAAACCTGTTCCTCCAGCAATTAATTTTGGGTCATATTTATTATTCCCATTATTTGCTGGTGTATTGATCGGTTGAAAAACATCCCTGCAGATGGATTCAAAACTACAACTTCGCTATCTGGGATTCCTGACAACTGGCCTTCACCTAAATCCTGAAGTGCAATAATATTTCTTAAATTATTATTTGTTGTACTAACTCGATTTTGCTTATTAGTTACCCAAACTTCTAATCTTGTTATTTGAACACGACTATCAATAAAGGAGGTGCTGCCTCCCTAACAACAGGAGCATGTATTAACCTT